>NZ_JBAWUK010000022.1:38830-71606 GCF_037079935.1 Stenotrophomonas maltophilia group sp. Smal12
CGCGCGCCGTGGTTGGGGTTTTAACGCCCGGCGGGCCCCCCCTCCACGGCCCAACCCCACCGCCATGACCAATAGGTGTGTGGGGGTTGTGGGGGGGGGGGTGTGGGGGGGGGGGGCCCCCGATTGTGGGGGGTGGGGGGGTGGCCGCCCGCAGGGGGGGGCCGCCCCCCCCCCAGCCCCCCCCCGCCCCGCCTTCGACAGGTTCACGCGGCTGTTGGCAACTGCGGCTTTGTTCCGCGCGGCTGTTGGTAGGTGCCGACCTTGGTCGACACGATTTTTCTCTCAGATATCGAATGAGTCATCCACGCATGGCGTGGATCTACTGTGTCGACCAAGGTCGACACCCACCAACAGCAACGCAGAGCGCCGTCCCGACAGATCGCAGAACTCTGTCGAAGGTGGGGTGGGTCCGGTTGCGGGGGCGTGAGCCGCATGGATGCGGCGACCGAGCTTACATGGATGTACTTGCAGCGTCCCCCTCAACCGGACCCACCCCGCCAACCCACGGAATGCCAGCTTCTGCCGTTGCCGTTGCCGTTGCCTCGGCTTGGCTTGAAGCCTCTGCGGGTGCAGGGCGCAGCCCTGCCGATAACCCCATTCACACAGGTAAGTGCGGGTCACAGGATAAGCAGACGCCTTGTTGCCTCCGCCAATCGGGTCCACATTCCTGTGCAGAAGACGGGCCGCTGCCCGTTGCCGAGACAACAGGAGCCCTGCATGTCCGCTGCCCCCACCACCGCCATTTCCCGCGATCCGGCCACCGGCCAGCAGATCGCCAGCCATCCCTTCGCCACCGATGCCGAGCTGGAAACAATCCTCGATCGCGGCCAGGTCGGCTTTGCGGCCTGGAGCGTCAAGAGCCTCGAACAGCGCGCAGACGTACTGCGTGCGATGGCCGCCGTACTGCGGCGTGACCGCGAAAAGCTGGCCGCGCTGGCTACCGCCGAGATGGGCAAGGTACAGGCCGAATCGCTGGCCGAGATCGGGAAGTGTGCCGTGCTGTGCGACTGGTACGCTGACCACGGCGCGCAGTTCCTGCGCGACGAACCGACCCAGGTGCCCGACGACAAGGCCTACGTGTCCTACCTGCCGCTGGGCGTGGTGCTGGGCATCATGCCGTGGAACTTCCCGTACTGGCAGGTGATGCGTGCGGCGGTGCCGATCCTGATGGGCGGCAACGGCTTCCTGCTGAAGCCGGCCGAGAACATCGTCGGTACCGCGCAGCTGCTCGACGCGGCCTGGCGCGATGCCGGCCTGCCGGAAGGCACCTTCATCGCCGCCAACATCAGCCGCGAGGGCACCAGCCGCGCGATCGCCGATGATCGCATCGCCGCAGTGACCCTGACCGGCAGCGTGGCCGCAGGCCGCAGCATCGCCGCCCAGGCCGGGCAGGCGCTGAAGAAGGTGGTGCTGGAGCTGGGGGGCTCGGATCCGTTCATCGTGCTGGCCGACGCCGATCTGGACGCCGCCGTTGATGCGGCGGTAGCCTCGCGCTTCCAGAACACCGGGCAGGTCTGCATCGCCGGAAAGCGCATCATCGTCGAGGACGCGGTCTATGATCGTTTCGTGGCGCAGTTCTGCCAGAAGGTACAGGCACTGACCATCGGCGATGGCCGCGACCCGGCCAACCGTATCGGCCCGATGGCGCGCCAGGACCTGCTGGAGCAGCTCGATGCGCAGGTACGGGCTTCGGTGGAGGCCGGTGCGCGGCTGCTGGTTGGCGGCCACCCGCTGGATCGCCCGGGAGCCTTCTATGCACCCACCGTGCTGGCCGACGTGGAGCCAGGCATGCAGGCCTTCGATACCGAGACCTTCGGGCCGGTGGCCTCGATCAGTCGCGCCCGCGACGCCGACCATGCGGTGGAACTGGCCAACCAGAGCGAATTCGGCCTGAGCGGCAACCTGTGGACCGGCGACCGCGCGCGGGCCATGCAGCTGGCGCGCCGGCTGCAGACCGGCGGCGTGTTCGTCAACGGCTTCTCCGCTTCAGACCCGCGCGTGCCGATCGGCGGCGTAAAAAAGAGCGGCTTCGGTCGTGAGCTCTCGCACTTCGGCATCCGCGAATTCGTCAACGCGCAGACGGTGTGGTTCGACAAGCGTTGACGCGCAGCTTCCCTCCTTCCTGCAACGATCCACCATCAGTCCAGCGAAAAGGACGGCATTCCAATGTCCAAGGGTTCAGATCTGCTTGTCGCCGCGCTTGAGAACGAAGGCGTCGAGCGCATTTTCGGTATCCCCGGCGAGGAAAACCTCGACGTGGTCGAGTCGCTTCGTCATTCCAGCATCGAGCTGGTCATCACCCGCCACGAGCAGGCAGCGGTGTTCATGGCCGCCACCTATGGCCGCCTGACCGGCAAGCCCGGCGTGTGCCTGGCCACGCTCGGTCCGGGCGCGCTCAACTTCACCACCGGCGCCGCCTATGCGCTGCTCGGTGCGTGGCCGGTGATCATGATCACTGGCCAGAAGGGCATCGTCGCCAGCAAGCAGGCGCGCTTCCAGATCGTCGACATCGTCGGCACGATGAAGCCGTTGACCAAGCAGGCACGGCAGATCGTCTCGGCGCGCACGATCCCGACCATCGTCCGCGAGGCGTTCCGTGTCGCCCAGGAAGAGCGGCCGGGCCCAGTGCTGCTGGAGCTGCCCGAAGACATCGCCGCCGATGAGGTCGAAGGCGTGGCGCTGGTTCCGCCGCACGCGGTGGATCGTTCCATCGCCAGTCCGGAAGCGTTGGATCGGGCGGCAGAGACCATCCGCAGTGCAAAGCGACCGCTGCTGATGATCGCTTCGGCGGCGTCGCGGCCGCAGTCCAGCGAGGCGCTGTCGGCGTTCGTGCTGCGCGCCGGCATTCCGTTCTTCACCACGCAGATGGGCAAGGGCGCGGTGGCCGGCGGCTCGGGCCTGTACATGGGCACCGCAGCGCTCACCGAGCGCGATTACGTGCACATGGCGATCGACCAGGCCGACGTGATCGTGACCATCGGCCACGAGGTCACCGAGAAGCCGCCGTTCGTGATGCGCCCGGGCGGGCCGACCGTGATCCATATCGGCTACTCGCAGGCGGCGGTGGAACAGGTGTACTTCCCGCAGGTGGAGGTGATCGGCGACATCGGCCGTTCGCTGACCCAGCTGGCCGACCGCATCGAAGGCGCGGTGCCGAATGCCGCCGCGCTGCTGCCGCTGCGCGCGACCATCCTCGAGCATCTGGCCGACCGTGCCGAGGAGGCCCGTTTCACCCCGCAGCGGCTGGTGCACGACGTGCGCCAGGTGATGCCGCCGGACGGCATCGTGGCGCTGGACAACGGCATGTACAAGATCTGGTTCGCTCGCAACTACCGTACCCAGGTGGCCAACACATTGCTGCTGGACAACGCGCTGGCGACCATGGGCGCGGGCCTGCCATCGGCGATCATGGCCTCGATCCTGTATCCACAGCGCCGGGTGCTGGCGGTGTGTGGCGATGGTGGTTTCATGATGAACAGCCAGGAGCTGGAGACGGCGCGCCGGCTGGGGCTCAACCTGGTGGTGCTGATCCTCAACGACGGCGCCTACGGCATGATCCGCTGGAAGCAGGCGGTGGATGGCTTCACTGACTACGGCATGACCTTCAGCAACCCGGATTTCGTGAAGTACGCCGAGGCCTATGGCTGCAAGGGGCATGAGGTAACCGCCATCGAGCAGTTCATCCCGACCCTGCAGGCGGCATTCAACGAGGGCGGGGTGCACCTGGTGTCCGTACCGGTCGACTACTCGGAGAACCAGCGGGTGCTGGTGGACGAGCTGCGGCAGGCGTTCCCCGGGAACGCGTAGGCGCCGATCCGCTGATGGGGTCAGATCCCTTTGCAGCGCAAAGGGATCTGACCCCTCTCCAGGCCGGGGCAGGGCGGTTTTGGTATGCTGTGGAGCCGGCCGCGCCGGGCGCAAGATCCCCCTCACTACACGATTCCCGCAGATCCATGAGCGAAGCTACCGATACCCCCCCCGTCGACGAGAACAAGTTGATCGCCGAGCGCCGTGAGAAACTCAAAGCGCTGCGTGGGCAGGGCATCGCGTACCCGAACGATTTCCGTCGTGAGGACTTCGCCGGCCGCCTGCAGGAAGAATTCGCCGATGCCGAGCAGTGGACCGCCGAGGCGCTGGAAGGCAACGGCCGCCAGGTGAAGATGGCCGGCCGCCTGATGGCCAAGCGCATCATGGGCAAGGCGAGCTTCGCGCAGATCCAGGACGAGTCCGGCCGCATCCAGCTGTTCCTGCAGGGGGCCGTGCTGGGCGATGCCTACACCGCGTTCAAGGGCTGGGACGTGGGCGACATCATCGCCGTCGAAGGCGGCCTGACCCGGACCAAGACCGGCGAGCTGTCGGTCAAGGCCGAGTCGATCCGCCTGCTGACCAAGTCGCTGCGTCCGTTGCCGGACAAGTGGCATGGCCTGGCCGACGTCGAGCAGCGTTACCGCCAGCGTTACGTCGACCTGATCGTCACCCCGGAGTCGCGCGCGGTCTTCATCAAGCGCTCGAAGATCATCCGCGCCATGCGTGCGTGGCTGGACAACCGCGACTTCCTGGAAGTCGAAACGCCGATGATGCACTACATCCCCGGCGGCGCGGCGGCCAAGCCGTTCACCACCCACCACAACGCGCTGGACCTGGACCTGTACCTGCGCGTGGCGCCGGAGCTGTATCTCAAGCGCCTGACCGTGGGCGGCCTGGAGCGCGTGTACGAGATCAACCGCAACTTCCGCAACGAAGGCGTCAGCACCCGCCACAATCCGGAATTCACCATGATGGAGCTGTACGAGGCCTATGCCACGTACAACGAGATCATGGACCTGACCGAAGGCGTGATCCGTGACGTGGCCAGGACGGTCAACGGCAGCACCGAGGTCGAGTGGGACGGAGCGAAGATCGACCTGGGCCCGGCGTTCCGCCGCTGGCGCATGGACGAAGCCGTGCGCCACCACAACCCGGAAATCTCGGTTGCCGACTGCACCGACCGTGACGCGCTGCTGCGCCATTGCGAGCGCTTGAACATCCGCGTCAAGCCGTCCTACGGCTGGGGCAAGCTGCTGCTTGAGATCTTCGAGGCCACCGTCGAGCACACCCTGATCCAGCCGACCTTCATCACCGACCATCCGGTGGAAGTCTCGCCGCTGGCCCGTGCCAACGACAGTGATCCGGGCTACACCGACCGCTTCGAGCTGTTCGTCAACGGCAAGGAGCTGGCCAATGGCTTCTCCGAGTTGAACGACCCGGAAGACCAGGCCCAGCGCTTCCAGGCCCAGGTGGCCGCGAAGGAAGGTGGCGACGATGAGGCCATGCACTACGACGCCGACTACATCCGTGCGCTGGAGTACGGCATGGCCCCGACCGGCGGCCTCGGCATCGGCGTCGATCGTCTGGTGATGCTGCTGACCGGCAGCAGCTCGATCCGCGATGTGCTGCTGTTCCCGTACATGCGTCCGGAGCAGTAAGTCGCGTTTTTGACTCCCGATTGTGCGCGCCGTCCCGAAACGAGACGGCGCGATTGACGCGTCCCGCACTCGGCGTATCGTAATTGCACTATCTTGACGCCTGTTATGGCTTGATCGGCGTCAGGGGAGGGCACGGTGTGGGGAGTCCGCTTCACATTGTGATGACGATCATGAATCGGGACGCATGACACGGGAGTCAGGCCGATGCAGGGTGCGAGCGTTCGCAGCGGCAGAGTATCCTCGCCTGCTGATGATCCAGCGTGGTCGAAAAACCAGGCAGAGTACGCGTTGAATATCGTCATCGTTGATGACCAGACTTCCGCCCGGACGATGCTGCGTCACGTCATCGAAGACATCGCGCCGGAACTGAGCGTGTATGACTTCGGCGATCCGCTGACCGCATTGGCCTGGTGCGAAGCCCATCCGGTCGACCTGCTGCTGCTCGATTACCGTATGCCGGAGATGGATGGGCTGGAGTTCGCCCGTCGTTTCCGTCGCCTGCCCAAGCACCGCGACATTCCGGTGATCCTGATCACCGTGGTCGGTGACGAGCCGATCCGCCAGGCGGCACTGGAAGCCGGCGTCATCGACTTCCTGGTCAAGCCGATCCGCCCGCGCGAACTGCGTGCTCGCTGCTACAACCTGCTGCAGCTGCGCCAGCAGACCGAGAACGTGAAGCAACGGGCGCTGTCGCTGGAGCAGCGCCTGCTGGCCAGCATGCATGAGGTCGAAGAGCGGGAGCGCGAAACGCTGTCGCGGCTGGCGCGCGCGATCGAGTTCCGTGATGCCGGCACCAGCGCCTACCTGGAGCGCATGGCACGTGTGGCCGGCCTGATTGCCGAACAGCTCGGGCTGCCCGAGGAGGAGGTGCGCCTGATCGAAATGGCTGCGCCGCTGCATGACATGGGCAAGATCGCCATTCCCGATGCGGTGCTGCTCAAGCAGGGCAAGCTCAACGAGGAGGAGCTGGCGATCATGCGCCGGCACCCGCGGATTGGCCATGAACTGCTGAGCGGCAGCCAGAATCGTTTCATCCAGGTTGGCGCGTTGATCGCACTGCGTCATCATGAGCGCTACGACGGCAGCGGCTATCCTGATGGGCTGGTCGGCGATGCGATTCCGCTGGAAGCGCGCATCGTGGCTGTCGCCGATGTCTTCGACGCCCTGATTTCGCCCCGTCCGTACAAGGAAGCATGGACCATGGAAGCCACCCTGGCTTATCTCTACGCCCAGCGTGGCCGGCTGTTCGATCCCCGATGCGTGGACGCGCTGCTGCGCGGCCGCGAACAGCTGGACCAGATCTGCGCCGAGCATTCGATGGCGTCCGCGCGCCCGGGGCTGGGCGCGTGAAACGGCTGTTGTCGCAGCTGCGGCTGCGCCTGTCCCAGCGCCAGGACAGCGAACACGGCCAGCAGATCGTCCGTATTGTCCTGATCAGCTTGATCCTGGCCTACGTGCTGTTGCCGGCGCCGCGCCACGACCTGCCGCACACGCAGTACGTGGGCGTGCTGGCGATCGTATTGACCGGCCTGAGCCTGTCGCTGCTGTTGTTCGGCTGGCTGCTGTGGCGGCCGGCGCGTTCCGATCCCCGCCGCGTGCTGGGCATGCTCGCCGACTATGGCCTGATCGCTGCCGGCATGGTGCAGATGGGCGAGCCCCTGGCCTGGGTTTACATCGTGGTGATGTGGGTGACGGTCGGCAACGGCATGCGCTTCGGCAACCACTACCTGTACGTGGCGGTGGCGATGGCGATGGTAAGCTTCGGTTGCACGGTGCTGCTGACGTCTTACTGGCAACAGAATTTCCGTCTGGCCATCGGCCTCTGGCTCGGCTTGGCGGCGGTGCCGCTGTACTTCTCGACGCTGCTGCGGCAGCTGACCGAAGCGATGGCCGAGGCGCGCCGTGCCAGCGAGGCCAAGAGCCGTTTCCTGGCCAACATGAGCCACGAGTTCCGCACGCCGTTGAACGGCCTCAACGGCATGACCGAAGTGCTGGCGACCACGCGCCTGGACGATGAGCAGCGCGAGTGCCTCAACACCATCCAGGCGTCTTCGCGCAGCCTGCTGGCGCTGGTGGAGGAAGTGCTGGACATCTCGGCCATCGAGGCCGGCAAGCTGCGCGTGGTGGCCGAAGACTTCGCCGTGGCCGACGTGATCCAGGCGATCGGGCTGATCCTGTTGCCGCAGGCCAAGGCCAAGCGCCTGGAGTACCGGGTGAAGGTCGCCGATGGTGTGCCGCCCCGCGTGCGCGGAGACGTCGGGCACCTGCGGCAGATCCTGCTGAACCTGGCCGGCAACGCGGTCAAGTTCACCGATCACGGCCGGGTCGAAATCCGTGTCAGCGTGGTGCAGGCCGATACCAGTGGCGCGGTGCGGCTGCGCTTCGACATCCTCGACACCGGCATCGGCGTGGCCCCGGCCATGCGTGCGCGGCTGTTCGATGCCTTCGAGCAGGCTGACGTCAGCATGGCGCGTCGCCACGAGGGCACCGGGCTGGGCACAACCATCGCCAAGGGCCTGGTCGAGGCGATGGACGGTGACATCGGCTATCTGGAAAACCCGCCGCGCGGCAGCCACTTCTGGGTCGAGCTGCCGTTCGCGCCGCCGCAGCCGCAGGTGCCGGGTGCGGTGCCGAGCCTGACCGGCGACGACGACGTGGGGCCGGGCGGCAACGTGATCGCATTTGCCGACCCGTTCCTGCGCCATCGCGCCCGCGTGCGGAGCATGCAGATCCTGGTGGCCGACGACCACGAGGCCAACCGCATGGTCCTGCAGCGCCTGCTGCAGAAGGCCGGGCATCGCGTGCTGTGCGTGGATGGCGGTGAGGCGGTGCTGGATGCGCTGGCCGACAGTGAATTCGACGCGGTCATTGTCGACCTGCACATGCCGGGCATGAGCGGGCTGGACATGCTGAAGGAGTTGCGGGTGATGCAGGCCGGCGGCGGACCGCGCACGCCGGTGCTGGTGCTCAGCGCCGATGTCACGCCCGAGGCGATCCAGCGCTGTACCCAGGCTGGGGCGCATGCGTTCCTGGCCAAGCCCGTGGTGGCGGTGCGCCTGCTCGATACCCTGGCCGAGATCGCCAGCAACGCCCAGCTGAAGACCATGGCCGCACCGGTGGTGCGACCGATGGCGCTGCAGGATGGGGTGCTCGACAGCAGCGTGCTGGACGAGCTGGCCTCGCTGGGCATGGGCGAGGGCTTCGAACGTGAGTTCATCCGCCAATGCCTGGAGGACGTGGCGGGCTGCATGGGCAAGGCCGAGCAGGCCGGTGAGGCCACGCAGTGGGATGTGTTCCGCGAACAATCCCACGCGATCAAGGGCGTGGCCAGCAACCTTGGCCTGATGCGCGCGTCCAACCGTGCCGGCGAGCTGATGCGGATGGCCGACTGGCAGCTGAAGACCGAATGGCGCCAGCGCCTGGGCATCCTGCAGGAGGCGATCAAGGAAGGCCGGCGCGCGCTGGAGGCACGGGCCGAACGCCGGCTGCGCGGCGCTGCCGACGATGGCGAGGCGCGTTGAACCACGGCAGGGTGCATAAAAAAAGCCCGGTGGCCAACCGGGCTTGAACCCATCCTGGGGGAGGGATGAATCAGGCCGCGTCGAGGCTGGCGCGACGGGTCTGGGCCTTGATCAGGCGGTCCATGGTGCGCAGCGAACGGTCGCCGAGGGCCAGGGCGGAATCGACCCAAACCTTGGTGATCTCCAGCAGTTCGTCGTAGCTGACCGGCTGGGCGATGGCGCGTGCGGCGTTCATCGCCAGATAGGACTGCGGTGTGCGCTGCTGCTGGCGGATCAGGTCTTCCACCGCCGCCCGGCCTTCGCCCTTCTTCACTAGCACGTCGACCACGCCCATCGCGTGCATCTCCTCGGCGCTGTAGACCCGGCCGTCGAGGATGATCTTCTCGGCCAGGTGGGGGGACACGCGCCGGCACAGGAAGGAGTACGCACCCATGCCCGGGAACAGGCCGAACAGCACCTCCGGCAGGCCCAGTCCGCTGCCTTCCTCGGCGACGATGGTGTGGCAGGCCAGGGCCATTTCCAGCCCGCCGCCGAGGGCGTCACCCTGGATCAGCGCGATCGAACGGACGTCGCCGCCGAACCCGGTGTGCAGGTGGTGCACGCCCTCCACGCAGCGCTGGGCATAGTTCAGCAGGAGGTCGCGGTTGCCTTCGCGGATCAGGCGTGTGAACAGGTCCAGGTCGCCGCCCAGATTGTAGGCGACGGCATCGGAGGCCAGCACGAAATGCCGCAATGTTCCGCTGTGGCGTTCGGCAGGGCTGCGGGTGATGGCCGCCATGTAGCTCCACATCTCGTCGAGCATGTCCTTGCGGCAGCAGGGGCGGATCCCAGTGGCGGCATCGGCGTGCATGAACAGCCAGTGGGCAGCGCCGTCGGCGCTGTCTTCGGTGCGGATGGTGGCGAACGGTGAGCCGCTTGAAGGCAGCTTTTCGATGGTACTCATGGAAGGGTCCTCGGCATGCGGCCCGCAGTGTCAGGTGGGTGGCCGGCGGGCCGAACGGTCCACACACGCTGCGATGCTACACCGCCCCAGGGGCGTCGCATGCGAAAGGGCCCGGGACGTTTCCGCCCCGGGCCCTGCATCGTTCAAATTGCCGCAAACCCTTACTGGGCGGGCGTATCGCGGAGTTCGCGGCGGAGGATCTTGCCGACATTGGTCTTCGGCAGCTCCTTTCGGAATTCAACGATTTTGGGGTGCTTGTAGCCGGTCAGGTTGGCCCGGGCATGCTCCTTGACCATTTCGGCGGTCAGGTTCGGGTCCTTCTTCACGATGACCACCTTGACCACTTCCCCGGACTTTTCGTCCGGCACGCCGACCGCGGCCACTTCCAGCACGCCCGGCATCATCGCGATCACGTCCTCGACTTCATTCGGGTACACGTTGAAGCCGGACACCAGGATCATGTCCTTCTTGCGGTCGACGATGTAGAAGAAGCCGTGTTCGTCCATCTTCGCCATGTCGCCGGTATGCAGCCAGCCGTCGGCATCGATCGCCTTGGCGGTTTCCTCCGGGCGCTGCCAGTAGCCCTTCATCACCTGCGGGCCCTTGATGCAGAGCTCGCCGACCTCGCCCAGCGGCAGGATGGCGCTGTTGTCGTCCTTGATGCAGGCATCGGTGGACGGGATCGGCAAGCCGATCGAGCCGTTGTATTCGGTCAGGGTGAGCGGGTTGATGCAGGCCGCCGGCGAGGTCTCGGTCAGGCCATACGCCTCGACCAGGGTCACCCCGGTGACCTTCTTCCAACGCTCGGCCACGGCGCGTTGCACCGCCATGCCGCCGCCCAGGGTGACCTTCAGCGAGGAAAAGTCGACCGTGTCGAAGCCGGGGGTGTTGAGCAGGCCATTGAACAGCGTGTTGACGCCGGTGATGGCGGTGAAGCGCACCGACTTGAGCTCCTTGACGAAGCCCTTCATGTCACGCGGATTGGTGATCAGGTGGTTGCAGCCACCGAACTTCATGAAGACCAGCCCGTTCGCGGTCAGTGCGAAGATGTGGTACAGCGGCAGGGCGGTGATGATCCACTCCTTGCCCATCTCGATGCCCGACGCACTGATCCAGGCCGAGGCCTGCTGCATGTTGGCGATCAGGTTGCGGTTGGTCAGCATCGCGCCCTTGGCCACGCCGGTGGTGCCGCCGGTGTACTGCAGGAACGCAATGTCGTCGTGGTCGATCTCGACCTGGGGCAGGCTGTGGCGGCTGCCGATCTTCAGCGCCTGGCGGAAGCGCACCGCGCCCTTGAGATGGTAGTTGGGCACCATCTTCTTGATGTACTTCAGCACGAAGTTGACGATCACGCCCTTGGCGCCAAGCAGGTCGCCCAGGCCGGTGGTGATCACGTGCTTGACCGGCGTATCGGCGATGACCTGCTCGACGGTGTCGCCGAAGTTGTCGACCACCACCAGTGCGGTCACGCCGGCATCGATCAGCTGGTGCTTGAGCTCGCGCGCGGTGTACAACGGATTGACATTGACCACGGTCAGGCCGGCGCGCAGCACGCCGAAGGTGGCCACCGGGTACTGCAGGCAGTTGGGCATCATCAGGGCGACGCGGTCACCCTTCTTGAGCTTGAGCTCTCCCAGCAGGTAGGCCGCGAACTGATTGACCAGCGCGTCGGTCTCGCCATAGGTGAGGACCTTGCCGAAGCTGGAGTAGGCGGGACGGTCGCGGAATTTCGCGACGGAAGCGTCGAAGACCGAAGCTACCGAATGGAACTCGTTGACGTCGATCTCGGCGGGAACGCCTTTCGGATAGCTCTGCAGCCAGGGACGATCCAGACTCATATTCCCCCTCCAGGAATCGTGATGTATTAGGTTCCGGCCCTGAGCGTATCGACAATGGCCGGTCATTGCAGCATACCCCGCCGTAGGGAAAACGCGAAGAGGCCCCGAAGGGCCTCTTTGCTGGGTAGTGCCGGCCGCTGGCCGGCATCTGTGCTCGATCGGGATTCCGGTTGGTGCCGGCCAGCGGCCGGCACTACCGTGGCGCCAACCGGGCCGCTTGCGTCAGCCCTGCTTGCGCACCGGTGCGCCGTTGGCCTTGTAGTACGGCGCGGTGCTGCGGGCCAGCGGGGTGCGGCCGCGGATCACGTCGGCCAGCTTCTCGGCCATCATGATGGTCGGCGCGTTGAGGTTGCCGGTCACCACCTGGGGCATGATCGAGGCATCGACGATGCGGAGGCCTTCCAGGCCGTGCACGCGACCCTGGCCATCGACCACCGCCATCGGGTCATCGGCATGGCCCATCTTGTTCGAGCACGACGGGTGGTAGGCGGTCTCGGCATGCTCGCGCACGAATGCATCGATCTGCGCGTCGGTCTGCAGTGCACTGCCCGGCGAGATCTCGCGGCCGCTGTACGGGGCCAGCGCCGGCTGCGCGAAGATCTCGCGGGTGATGCGGATCGCCGCGCGGAATTCGCGCCAGTCCTGCTCGTGCGACATGTAGTTGAACAGGATGCTCGGATGTTCGCGTGGGTCCTTCGAGCGCACATGGATGCGGCCACGGCTGGGCGAGCGCATCGAGCCGACGTGCATCTGGAAGCTGTGCGCCTTGATCGGGTTGGAGCCGTTGTAGTTGATCGCCACCGGCAGGAAGTGGTACTGCAGGTTCGGCCAGTCGAACTCGGCGTCGCTGCGGATGAAACCACCGGCCTCGAACTGGTTGCTGGCGCCGATGCCGGTGCCCAGGAACAGCCACTCGGCACCGATCGCCGGCTGGTTGTACAGCTTCAGCGCCGGCGCCAGCGACACCGGCTTCTTGCATTCGTACTGCAGGTACATCTCAAGGTGATCCTGCAGGTTGGCGCCGACGCCGGGCAGGTGGTGCACCAGGTCGATGTCGAGGCTGCGCAGCAGGTCGGCCGGGCCGACGCCCGAGCGCTGCAGGATCTGCGGCGAGGCGATGGCGCCGCCGCACAGCAGCACCTCGCGGCGGGCGGTGGCACGCTGCGGCTGGTCGTGGTGCAGCCACTGCACGCCCACCGCGCGCTTGCCCGAGAACAGGATGCGGTCGGTCAGCGCGTGGGTGACGATGGTCAGGTTCGGGCGTGGCTTGGCCAGGTCCAGGTAGCCGCGGGCGGTGCTGGAGCGACGGCCGTTCGGGGTCACCGTGCGGTCCATCGGGCCGAAGCCTTCCTGCTGGTAGCCGTTGAGGTCGTCGGTGCGCGGGTAGCCGGCCTGCACCCCGGCCTCGACCATCGCAGCGAACAGTTCGTTGTTGCCGGCCTTGGGCGTGGTCACGCGCAGCGGGCCGTCACCGCCGTGGTAGTCATTGGGGCCGATGTCGCGGGTTTCGGCCTTGCGGAAGTAGGGCAGGCAGTCGAGGTAGGTCCAGTCTTCCAGGCCCGGCATGCTGGCCCAGTTGTCGTAGTCCATCGCGTTGCCGCGGATGTAGCACATGCCGTTGATCAGCGACGAGCCACCCAGGCCCTTGCCGCGGCCGCAGTCCATGCGGCGGTTGTTCATGAAGGGCTCCGGATCGGTCTTGTACGCCCAGTTGTAGCGCTTGCCCTGCAGCGGGAAGGCCAGCGCCGCCGGCATCTGGGTACGGAAGTCGAGCCGGTAGTCCGGGCCACCGGCTTCCAGCAGCAGCACGCTGACATCGGCATCTTCGGTGAGGCGGGTCGCCAGCACGTTGCCGGCCGAACCGGCGCCGATGATGATGTAGTCGTACTCGTTATGGGTGCTCATGGGTGTCTCCTGCAGGCCGGGGCGCGCTGCATGCAGGCGTCCCGGCGGAATGTCGGATCGGCGCGGAGGCCGGACGATGGGGCGTGCTCGGGGCGCGCCGGTCAGAACACGCTGGCGTAGTCGCCCAGCTCGACCTGCACCGACTTGATGCGGGTGTAGTGGCCGAGGGTGGAGATACCGTTCTCGCGGCCGACGCCGGATTCCTTGTAGCCACCGACCGGCATTTCGGCCGGCGATTCACCCCAGGTGTTGATCCAGCAGATGCCGGCTTCCAGGCGATGGATGATGCGGTGGGCGCGGCTGATGTCCTTGCTGACCACGCCGGCGGCGAGGCCGAAGGTGGTGTCGTTGGCACGACGCACCACTTCGTCTTCGTCGTCATAGGCGAGGATGCTCATCACCGGCCCGAAGATCTCTTCCTTGACGATGGTCATGTCATCGCGGCAGTCGGAGAACACGGTCGGCAGCACGTAGGCGCCGTTGGCCAGCGCGCCTTCGGTGGCACGGCCGCCGCCGGTCAGCAGGCGGGCACCTTCGGCCTTGCCACTCTCGATGTAGCGCAGCACGTTTTCCATGTGCGGGAAGCTGGTCAGCGGGCCGAAGTTGGTCTCGGCGGCCATCGGGTCGCCGATGCGGATGCGCTTGACGCGCTCGACGACGGCCGCCTCGAATGCGGCCAGCATGCTGCGCGGCACGAACACGCGGGTGCCGTTGGTGCAGACCTGGCCGGAGCTGAAGAAGTTGGCCATCACCGCAATGTCGGCGGCGCGGTCCAGGTCGGCGTCGTCGCAGATCACCAGCGGCGACTTGCCGCCCAGTTCCATGGTCACTTCCTTCAGCGACGAGGACGCCGCGCTGGCCATGACCTTCTTGCCGGTGGCGACGCCGCCGGTGAAGGAGATCTTTTCGATCACCGGGTGCTCGGTCAGCCACTGGCCGATCTCGCGGCCCGGGCCCTGCACGACGTTGAACACGCCGGCCGGCACGCCGGCTTCGGTGTAGATTTCGGCCAGCCGGATCGCGGTCAGCGGGGTCACTTCGGACGGCTTGAACACCATCGCGTTGCCCGCGGCCAGCGCCGGTGCCGACTTCCACATGGCGATCTGGATGGGGTAGTTCCAGGCACCGATGCCGGCGACCACGCCCAGCGGCTCGCGACGGGTGTAGAAGAAGCTCGATTCGCGCAGCGGCAACTGGATGCCTTCGATGGCGGTGGCCAGGCCGGCGTAGTACTCGACCACGTCGGCACCGGTGACGATGTCCACGGTGGTGGTCTCGGCCAGCGCCTTGCCGGTGTCCAGGGTTTCCAGGTGGGCCAGTTCGTCGTTGCGCTCGCGCAGGAGCTCGACGGCGCGGCGCAGGATGCGCGAGCGCTCCATGGCGGTCATCGCGGCCCACACCTTCTGGCCTTCGGCTGCGCTCTGCACGGCGCGTTCGACGTCGGCCTGGCTGGCGACCTGCACCTCGGCGATCACCTCGCCGGTGGCCGGGTTGATGGTCTTGAAGGTCTTGCCGCTGGTGGCATCGACGCGCTGGCCGTGGATGTAGAGCTGTTGGACGGGCAGGGTGGACATGGGGCGTACTCCTTGGAAGGGGGCGGGTGCTGAAGCGCTTATAGCGCGGCAGCCTGCAACTGGAAGTCGATGTAGCCGTAAGCGATGCGCCGGGACTTCTCGGCGTTGAACTGGCCGCCGACCAGGCTGCCGCGCAGCCACAGGCCATCAATCATCGCGGCCAGGCCGCGGGCGGCCAGGCGGGCCTGCGGATGGGGCAGCAGGCGGTTGAACTGGTGGCACAGGTTGGAGAACAGGCGCTGGTCGTTGGCGCGCTGCAGCCGGGCCAGTTCCGGCTGGTGCATGCTGGCGGCCCAGAAGGTGAGCCAGACGCGCATCGCGGTGCCGTTGATCTGGCTGTCGTCGAAGTTGCCATCGACGATGGCGCGCAGCTGCTCGCGCGGGTTGTCGCTGGCGTCGGCGCGGTAGCGGGCGACGGCGTCCTTCAGTTCGCGCAGGATCTGCCGCATTGCAGCATTGAGCAGGCCGTCCTTGTCGCCGAAGTAGTGGGCGACGATGCCGCTGGACAACCCCGCCTTCTTCGCGATGGTGGCGACGGTGGCATCGGCCATGCCGATCTCGTCGATGGTCTGGAAAGTGGCCCGGATCAGCTGTTCGCGCCGTACCGGTTCCACGCCTTTCTTCGGCATTGTCTCTCCACGGTTTGCGACCCGAAGGATCGGGCTGCCCGCCATTATGCTTTTTATTGATTGAACGTTCAATCAATAAACCCTAGGATGCGCTCGCGCCCCACGCCATGGGCCCGGTTTACCGGTCCGGCCCCGCCCATGTGCTCCCTCGGACTTGATGAGACGACCCCATGTCTTCCCTGGCTCATCCCAAGCGTTCGCCCCTGCGCTTGAACCGTTTTGTCTTCCTCAGCTCCTCGGTGTCGATCGGCATCCTCGGGCTGCTCACCGTTCTCTATCCCGAAGGCAGCGAGCACTGGCTGCAATGGGCGCAGGCCGAGGTCTCGGCCGCGTTCGGCTGGTGGTACATGCTGCTGATCGTGCTGTGCCTGGGCTCCGTGCTGTGGCTGGCGTTCTCGCCGTACGGCCGCATCCGCCTGGGCCACAACGAGGAATCACCGGCCTTCGGCTACGTGGCCTGGGTCTCGATGCTGTTCTCGGCCGGCATCGGCATCGCGCTGCTGTACTACGGCGCCTACGAGCCGCTGGATCATTTCCTCAATCCGCCCGGGCAGCCCGGCGGCACCGTGGCCGCCGGCCGCGAGGCGATGGTGCTGACCTTCCTGCACTGGGGCCTGCATGGCTGGGCGCTGTATGCGCTGGTCGGCGTGGCACTGGGCTATTTCGCCTATCGCCGGGACCTGCCGCTGGCGCTGCGCTCTGCGTTGTACCCGGTCTTCGGTGAGCGCATTCATGG
The DNA here is from genome assembly GCF_037079935.1 of Stenotrophomonas maltophilia group sp. Smal12. Lineage (NCBI taxonomy): Bacteria > Pseudomonadati > Pseudomonadota > Gammaproteobacteria > Lysobacterales > Lysobacteraceae > Stenotrophomonas > Stenotrophomonas maltophilia group sp. Smal12. The sequence goes on from NZ_JBAWUK010000022.1 coordinate 55,442, forward strand.
CCGCATCGGCGACATGGTCGATGGCTTCGGCATCCTGGCCACGCTGATCTCGATGGTGACCAACCTCGGCATCGGCGCGCTGGTGGTGCAGTCCGGCCTGGTCTACCTGTTCCACATCCCGGATACGCCGCAGGTGCTGGTGGCGATCGTGCTGGTGATGATGGTGGTGGCCACCATCGGCGTGGTCGCCGGCGTGGAAAAAGGCATTGCCTGGCTGTCCAACCTCAACGTGCGCCTGCTGTGCGGCCTGCTGCTGTTCGTGCTGGTCACCGGCCCGACCCTGCACCTGTTCGACGGCCTGATCCAGAACACCGGCGACTACCTCGGCGCGTTCGTGCGCAAGAGCTTCGACATGTACCTCAACGACCCCAAGGGCCGCGAGTGGATGGGGTCGTGGACGCTGTTCTACTGGGCGTGGTGGATCGCCTGGGCGCCGTTCGTCGGCCTTTTCGTGGCGCGCATCTCGCGCGGCCGCACCATCCGCGAAGTGATCTTGGGCGTGCTGCTGATCCCGCTCGGCTTCACCCTGGCCTGGCTGTCGATCTTCGGCAACACCGCCATCGACCTGGTGCTCAACCATGGCCAGGCGATCCTGGGTGACGTGGCCCAGCACGATGCAGCGATGACCTTGTTCAAGCTGCTGGAATACCTGCCTGCGGCGCCGTACGTGGCCGGTGCTGCGGTGGTGATCGGCTTCGTGCTGTTCCTGACCCCGGTCGACTCGGGCACGCTGATGATCGCCAACCTGTGCACGCGTCGCGTTGACGATGGCGTGGAAGATGGCCATGACGCGCCGATCTGGCTGCGCGTGTTCTGGGCCGCCGGCATCACTGTGGCCAGCGTCGGCCTACTGCTGGCTGGCAATTTCAGCGCGATGCAGACCGCGGTGGTGCTGTGCGGCCTGCCGTTCTCGTTCACCCTGGCGTTCTACATGTGGGGCCTGTTGAAGGCCCTGCGCACCGACCCGGATCCGCCGCGCCGGTGATCGCTTCTGTAGAGCCGAGCCCATGCTCGGCTGCTGTTGGCGCAGAAGCAGCCGAGCGCAGGCTCGGCTCTACAAGGGCATCGCAAACGCAAAGGGCCGGATCCGCAAGGATCCGGCCCTTTCCTCAATCGGGCGCAGCCGCGCCGTTACTTGGCTGCCAGCTGGCGCAGCACGTACTGCAGCAAGCCACCATGGCGGAAGTACTCGACTTCCTTCGGGGTCAGCAGCATCACCGAGACCTCAAAGGTCTTCTTCGTGCCATCGGCCTTGGTCGCGGTGACCGTGGCGCGCTTGCTGGCACCGTCCTGCAGGCCGGTGATGTCGATCACTTCCGAGCCGTCCAGGCCCAGCGTCTGTGCGTTCTCGCCGTTGCGGAACTGCAGCGGCAGCACGCCCATGCCGACCAGGTTGGAGCGGTGGATGCGCTCGAAGCTCTCGGCGATGACCGCCTTCACCCCCAGCAGCAGGGTGCCCTTGGCCGCCCAGTCACGCGACGAGCCGGTGCCGTATTCCTTGCCGGCCAGCACCACCAGCGGCACCTTGTCGGCCTTGTACTTCATGGCCGCATCGTAGATCGCCAGCTTCTCCGGCTGGCCACCACCGGCCGGGTAGTACAGGGTGTTGCCGCCTTCCTCGCCACCGAACATCAGGTTCTTGATGCGGATGTTGGCGAAGGTGCCGCGGACCATCACGTCATCGTTGCCGCGACGGCTGCCGTAGCTGTTGAAGTCGGCCGGCTGCACGCCGCGCTCCTGCAGGAAGCGGCCTGCCGGCGAGTCCTTCTTGATGTTGCCGGCCGGGGAAATGTGGTCGGTGGTGATCGAGTCGCCGAACAGGCCCATCACGCGTGCGCCGTGCACGTCGTCGATGCTGCCGGTCTGCATGGTCATGCCATCGAAGTAGGGCGGGTTCTTGATGTAGGTGGAGGCGTCGCTCCACGCGTACAGGTTGCCGTCCGGCGAGGCGATGGTGTTCCAGCGGGTATCGCCCTTGAACACATCGGCGTAGTTCTGCTTGAACATCTCCGGGCCAATGGTGGCGGCGATGACGTCGCCGATTTCCTTGTTGCTCGGCCAGATGTCGCGCAGGAACACGGGCTGGCCGTCGCTGCCGGTGCCGAGCGGCTGGGTGGTCAGGTCGATGTCGGTGGTGCCGGCGATGGCATAGGCCACCACCAGCGGCGGGCTGGCCAGGTAGTTCATCTTCACTTCGGGGTGCACGCGGCCCTCGAAGTTGCGGTTGCCTGACAGCACCGAGGTCACCACCAGGTCGCCGGCGGCGATGCCGGCGCTGACTTCGGTCGGCAGCGGGCCGGAGTTGCCGATGCAGGTGGTGCAGCCGTAGCCGACCACGTAGAAGCCAATCTTCTCCAGCTCCTTCAGCACACCGGCCTTTTCCAGGTAGTCGGTGACCACGCGCGAGCCCGGGCCGAGCGAGGTCTTGACCCACGGCTGGCGGTTCAGGCCCTTGGCGGCCGCATTGCGGGCCAGCAGGCCGGCACCGATCATCACCGCCGGGTTGGAGGTGTTGGTGCACGAGGTGATGGCCGCGATCACCACCGCGCCATCCTTCAGCCGCACCTTGCGGCCTTCGATCTCGATGTCGGCGAAGCCTTTGGCCAGCTGCTCGTTGCCGACGGCGGCGCCGCCGCCTTCGTTGACGAAGGTGGCAACGTCCTCGCTGCGCTTGTCACGGTTGGCGGTCATGCCGACCAGCGCTTCGCGGTAGTTCTTCTGCACGTCTTCCAGCAGGACGCGGTCCTGCGGGCGCTTCGGGCCGGCCAGCGACGGCTTCACCGTGCCCATGTCCAGTTCCAGCGTGCTGCTGTACTGGGCGTGCGGGCTGCCCGGTTCGTGCCACAGGCCCTGCGCCTTGGCATAGGCCTCGACCAGGTTGATCTGCTCTTCGCTGCGACCGGACAGGCGCAGGTAGTTCAGCGATTCGGCGTCGATCGGGAAGATGCCGCAGGTGGCGCCGTATTCCGGGGCCATGTTGCCGATGGTGGCGCGGTCGGCCAGTGGCAGGTGCTGCAGGCCGTCACCGTAGAACTCGACGAACTTGCCGACCACGCCCAGCTTGCGCAGCATCTGGGTGACGGTCAGCACCAGGTCGGTGGCGGTGGCGCCTTCGGGCAGCTTGCCGGTCAGCTTGAAGCCGACGACCTGCGGAATCAGCATCGACGATGGCTGGCCGAGCATGGCGGCCTCGGCTTCGATGCCACCCACGCCCCAGCCGAGCACGCCGATGCCGTTGATCATGGTGGTATGGCTGTCGGTACCGAACACGGTGTCGGGGTAGGCAATGTCCTTGCCATCCTTCTGCGCGGTCATCACCACGCGGGCCAGGTTCTCCAGGTTCACCTGGTGGACGATGCCGGTGTTGGGCGGCACCACCTTGAAGTTGTCGAAGGCCTTCTGTCCCCAGCGCAGGAAGCCGTAGCGTTCCTGGTTGCGCTGGAACTCGATCTTGCCGTTGAGGTCCAGCGCGTCGGGCTTTCCGAACACATCGACCTGCACCGAGTGGTCGATGACCAGTTCGGAGGGAATCTGCGGGTTGATCTGCTCCGGCTTGCCGCCGAGCTTGACCACCGCATCGCGCATCGCGGCCAGGTCGACCACGCAAGGCACGCCAGTGAAATCCTGCAGGACCACGCGCGCCGGCATGAAGGCGATCTCGGTGTCCGGCTCGGCCGCCGGGTTCCAGCGGGCCACGGCTTCGATGTGGTCCTTGCCGACAGTGATGCCGCCGTCCTCGTGCCGGAGCAGGTTCTCCAGCAGGATCTTCATCGAGTAGGGCAGGTGGGAGATATCGAAGCGCTGGCCCAGCGTGGGCAGGCTGAAGTAGTCGTAGGTCTTGCCACCGACATTCAGCTGGCTGCGGGTGGAGAACGAATCGCTCATGCGGGTTAACTCCTTCTTGCGGATGGCTTGCAGTGGCCCGCGCATGGGCAGGCCTGCTTGCGGTGGCCGGCAGTCCGTGCCGCCGGGCAGAAGGCCAGTATCGCCGATGCCGTCGGGGCCGCAGAACTGCGGGCTCAGAACGCAAGGTTATAAATTCGTATGTAGTTTTCGTGTCATGGCGCCGCCGGACTTAGTGCGGGCTGACAGGCTCGAGGCAGTGCGGTGTGGCGCCGGGGGACAGGTGGACGGCAGCATGGGGGGGCTGCAGGCGCTGGGGGCGGAGCCGTGCTGAGCGATGGTCATCGTGGCGGTCGAGGCGTTCTTGACCGGGCACGGGGCGCGCCGCCGACGGGCAGCGCGCCAGTCAGTGGCGATCAGCCACCCAGGAACGGATTGCCGGTCTTGGCGGGAGCCGCGCCCTTGGATTTCACCTTGAGTACGTTGTCCTTGCCGAACTCAAAGACGGTCGATTCCTGCACGTTCTTTCCGAAGTGCTTGATCTTGGCGTAGTCGTAGTACCAGACCTGGGTGTCGCCAAGCTGCTCACGACGCGTCGGCGCTCCAAACTTCTCGCGGACCTGGTCCTGGGTCGCCTTGCCCACCTCCAGCTCGTCCAGTTGCTTCTGGGTGATCTCAGTGCCGGTGGTGTGGGCCGCGAACGGATTGGCGTGGGCCGGGCCTGCGGCCAGGGCCAGCGGGGTGGTCAGAGCCAGGGTCAGGATGAATGCGCGCATTGAACGTCCTTTTATGACGGAGGGGGCGTGCGGTGCCGGAGTGTCCCGGCCCGGTACAGCGAGGGCTGCCCGGCCAGTCTAGCGGTCGAATGCGACTGATTCTGGTTCAAGGTCACAGTTCGCCCGATTTGAGGTGCTTGCGTCAGGTATGTATAATTCATACATACTTTTTGAGGCCTACCCATGGAAGCCACCGTTGCAGAACGCGGACAGATCACCCTGCCCAAGGCGGTGCGCGATGCCCTCGGCCTGACCAAGGGCACGCTGCTGAAGGTCGAGCTGGACGGCAGCCGCATCATCCTGCGCAAGAGTGTTGACGATGCCATTTCACGGGCGCGCGGCAAGTTCGCGCTGGACGGCTTCGAGTCGTCCGATGCGGCAGTACGCGCGGTGCGCGACGAGGAATAAGCCGTGATGATCGCCGTCGATTCACCGGTACTGGTCGAACTGCTCAGCAACGGCCCGCAGGCCGATGCCGTGGAGGCCATCCTCCGGCAGAGCCTGGTCGGTGGCCGCGTGGTGGTCTGTGGCGCGACTCTGGCCGAAGTGTGCGCATCGCTGCGCGGTGGTGCCGAAGTGCTCGAAGCACTGGAAGAGATGGGCGTGCACTTCAACCCGATGGAGGCCAAGTCGGCGCTGCGCGCCGGCGAGATGCACCGCCGTCATCGCCAGCGCGGTGGCAGCCGCCGCAGCCTGGACGAATTCATGGTCGGCGCCCATGCACTGCTGCAGTGCGATGGCCTGATCACCTGGAACGATACGTTTTACCGCGACTACTTCAAGGGCCTGAAGCTGATCGTGCCGCACGCCTGAGCCCACTTTTGATTTTTCAACCTACGCATTACCCGGGAGTTGTCATGTTGGAAGCCTACCGCCACCACGTCGCCGAGCGCGCTGCGCTTGGCATCCCGCCGCTGCCGCTGAGCGCGCAGCAGACGGCCGATGTCATCGAACTGCTGAAGAACCCGCCGCAGGGCGAGGCCGAGTTCCTGCTCGACCTGCTGACCCACCGCGTGCCGGCCGGCGTCGATGACGCAGCCAAGGTCAAGGCGTCGTACCTGGCGGCGATCGCCCTGGGCAGCGAGCAGAACCCGCTGATCAGCCGCGAGCGCGCCACCGAACTGCTGGGCACCATGCTTGGCGGCTACAACGTTGCACCGCTGGTGCAGCTGCTGGACGACGCCAGCGTCGGCACCATCGCTGCCAACGGCCTGAAGAAGACCCTGCTGGTGTTCGATGCGTTCCATGACGTGCAGGAGAAGGCGAAGGCCGGCAACGCCAACGCCCAGGCCGTGCTGCAGAGCTGGGCCGAGGCTGAGTGGTTCACCAGCAACCCGGAAGTGCCGCAGAGCCTGGCCGTCACCGTGTTCAAGGTGCCGGGCGAAACCAACACCGATGACCTGTCGCCAGCACCGGACGCGACCACCCGCCCGGACATTCCGATGCACGCCCTGGCGATGCTGAAGAACAAGCGCGACGACGCGCCGTTCACCCCGGAAGAAGACGGCAAGCGCGGCCCGATCCAGCAGATCCTGTCGCTGAAGGACAAGGGCCACCTGGTCGCCTACGTCGGCGACGTGGTCGGCACCGGCTCCTCGCGCAAGTCGGCCACCAACAGCGTGCTGTGGTGGACCGGCGATGACATTCCGTACATCCCGAACAAGCGCGCCGGTGGCGTGTGCCTGGGCGGCAAGATCGCCCCGATCTTCTACAACACCATGGAAGATGCCGGTGCGCTGCCGATCGAGCTGGACGTGTCGAAGATGGAGCACGGCGATGTCATCGAGCTGCGTCCGTACGAAGGCAAGGCGCTGAAGAACGGCGAAGTGATCGCCGAGTTCCAGGTCAAGTCCGACGTGCTGTTCGACGAGGTGCGTGCCGGTGGCCGCATCCCGCTGATCATCGGTCGTGGCCTGACCGGCAAGGCGCGCGAAGCGCTGGGCCTGGCCCCGACCGACCTGTTCCGCCTGCCGGTGCAGCCGGCCGATACCGGCAAGGGCTTCTCGCTGGCGCAGAAGATGGTCGGCCGCGCCTGTGGCCTGCCGGAAGGCCAGGGCATGCGCCCGGGCACCTACTGCGAACCGAAGATGACCTCGGTCGGCTCGCAGGACACTACCGGCCCGATGACCCGTGACGAGCTGAAGGACCTGGCCTGCCTGGGCTTCTCGGCCGACCTGGTGATGCAGTCGTTCTGCCACACTGCCGCTTACCCGAAGCCGGTGGACGTCAAGACCCACCACACCCTGCCGGAGTTCATCTCCACCCGTGGCGGCGTTTCGCTGCGCCCGGGCGACGGCGTGATCCACAGCTGGCTCAACCGCATGCTGCTGCCGGACACCGTCGGTACCGGTGGTGATTCGCACACCCGTTTCCCGGTGGGTATTTCGTTCCCGGCCGGCTCGGGCCTAGTCGCCTTCGCTGCCGCCACCGGCGTGATGCCGCTGGACATGCCGGAGTCGGTGCTGGTGCGCTTCAAGGGCAAGATGCAGCCGGGCGTGACCCTGCGTGACCTGGTCAACGCGATCCCGCTGTACGCGATCAAGTCGGGCCTGCTGACCGTGGCCAAGGCGGGCAAGAAGAACATCTTCTCCGGCCGTATCCTGGAAATCGAAGGCCTGCCGGATCTGAAGGTCGAACAGGCGTTCGAACTGTCCGACGCCTCGGCCGAGCGTTCGGCGGCCGGTTGCTCGGTGCGCCTGAACAAGGAGCCGATCATCGAGTACCTGACCAGCAACATCACCCTGCTGAAGTGGATGATTGCCGAGGGTTACCAGGATCCGCGCTCGCTGCAGCGCCGTATCGAGAAGATGGAAGCGTGGCTGGCCAACCCGCAGCTGCTGGAGCCGGATGCGGACGCCGAGTACGCCGCCGTCATCGAGATCGACCTGGCCGACATCCACGAGCCGATCGTGGCCTGCCCGAACGACCCGGACGACGTGAAGACCCTGTCCGAAGTGGCCGGTGCCAAGATCGACGAGGTGTTCATCGGTTCGTGCATGACCAACATCGGCCACTTCCGCGCCGCTGCCAAGCTGCTGGAAGGCAAGCGTGACCTGCCGACCCGCCTGTGGGTGGCCCCGCCGACCAAGATGGACGCCTCGGAACTGACCAAGGAAGGCGTGTACGGCACCTTCGGTGCTACCGGCGCTCGTATGGAAATGCCGGGCTGCTCGCTGTGCATGGGCAACCAGGCGCAGATCCGCGAAGGTTCCACCGCGATGTCGACCTCGACCCGCAACTTCCCGAACCGTCTGGGCCGCAACACCAACGTGTACCTGGGTTCGGCGGAACTGGCGGCGATCTGCTCGCGTCTGGGCCGCATCCCGACCAAGGAGGAGTACATGGCGGACATCGGCGTGATCAACGCCAATGGTGCGGAGATCTACCGCTACATGAACTTCGACCAGATCGAGGAATACCAGGACGTGGCCAGCACGGTCGCTGCCTGATGCGGTAACGGAAAACCCCCGGCTCGCGCCGGGGGTTTTTTGTGAGCGGACGACGCATGGTAGTGCCGGCCGCTGGCCGGCATCCCGTTGAAATGAAAAATCCCCGGTGAGAGCCGGGTTTTTCATTGTGCCCGGCCAGGTGGCCTAGCCCATCCGCCTCGCGGTGAGGACCTGCTCGTGGGCGAGGTCCTGCTGGGCGACCTGCTGTGCCTGCGAAATCTGCTCGGCCTTGGCGAGCGACTGTTCTACGGGCGTATTGACGGCCTCACTGATTGGAACCGACGCCCGCAGGTGTGCTGGATTGTCGAGCGCTCCCTGCACAACGAACATGCGAGAGACTGAGCCATCGCTGGGTGAATTGCCCAGTACAACATGATCGACGTGTTCCAGGCCGCTGCCCTTGGCCGCCGCAAGCAGGCCGGCCGTCACGCGCTCACTGGTTTCATCGAAGCTGCGCCCGTGCCTGGCATCCACGGTGGATACACCATCGCGAATCTGCCGGTAGAGCGCATGGTCTGGATGGCCTTCCTTCCTGGGATCCAGGCCTGCCTTGTCCAAGGTTGATTCAATGCTCTCCTGTAAAGGGTTCTTGGGAGAGAAAGCGGGATTGCTGAGAGAGGGCGAGCCCTTGCCGGTTGCATCCGGGATCAGTTGCTCCCCCGGCTTGAGCGCATTCTGGGCCCGCTGCTCCGCTTCAGCCTCGCGGCGGGCGTATGCACCGGCTTCCTCGACACCGCGCAGGAAATTGATACCGTCGCGCAGCAGACCGGGCCCGCCGCCGACAAGCACGGTCGCACCCGCACGCAGTTGATGAACATCACTGCGGTAGTCGGCAATCCGGCGCAGGTCCTCAGGATCCCTGACCCGCGCCTGTGGGTTGTCCAGTACAGATTGCACCGGACCCTTGTCGGTCATGCGATCAAGGAAATGAACCAATCGATGGGAATCGCCCAACTGGACCGCCACCGCGGCGGACATGACATGGCCGCTCTTCATCCCGGGTGTTCCGATCGAGGCGATGCGCTGGCCGTGCTCGGCGTTGCGCAGGATCTCCAGTTCCCTGGGCAGCGCATACATCTCGACCTTGCCGTAATGGGGACCGCCGGCACTGACCAGGTCGCCTGCCATCACATGGTTGGTGAAGGGTGCCGCGTTGGCTGGCTGGCCTTCAGGAAGGCGATATGCCAGCCCGGCGGCACCGTAGGGATTGAACGCGTCGCCGGGGAGGTTGTAGTGGTGTGCAGTGATCTGCGCGAGCGCGCCGCCCAAGGAGTGGCCGGTGACGTGTACTGGCCCGGCTCCCCTTTCTTCGGCCAGCCTGAGGGCTTGCTTTGTCAGCGCCAGCGCGTCAGTCAGTTGCGCGTTGAATCTGGCGGTGACCATCGCGGCGTCGATGCCGCCATCAAGCATGGGCTGACGATCAAACTCGGTACCGCGATGGGCGACGATGACTTCCTTTGTATTGATGTTGAGGTAGACAATACCCTGATATCCGCTCCCAGAGTCACGACAAGCGAGGACCTCATACTTTGTTCCGCCGACGGTGATGTCGGAACTGACGGGCGGAAGCGGGTCCTTACAGACATCGTCCGAAAGCGCCGCGCTTTCTTTAGGATTCATTGCGATGCTCCTTCAATCCGTGTGGAGACTTCGATTGGAAAGTATTCCTCGCGCTTCTCTGGGGGCATCTTTTCGTACCAACTTGAAGGCTCGGTTGGCGTCCGCTCTGTCGACTGTCCTGTGGTCAAGGGCGGCAATGCGCGCTTTACGTAAGCAGTGAAGGTTCTCCCGCCCTCAATTTCCGTGAATAGTGCTGCGACGGACGCTCGGATTGGGCGATCATCGATGATGAAGGGGAATGAAGCTTCCACAAGCACGGGTGTCCAAGTGCACGGGCCACGACCGTAATAGTCGGCAACTTCCATACCGTCGTTGAAAACAGCACTGCTGAATTCAGTTGCACTGAGGCGCTGTGCCTGAACCTCAACCTTGTGCTGGTTCGGCTCGTATTGCACCCCCTCCCAATTGTTGACCGGAGGCAGACAGAGTGGGTCTATCTCATACGTGACGAAGACCGAAGGAACGGGGACATCCACGGGTGCATCGTGGACCCGAATCACAATCGGCAGCGCATCCCTGGGCGCAGGATTCTCGCGATAGACCGGGAACGAGCGTTCCTTGTTGCAGCCTGCAACAACCAGTGTGATCAAGGCGATCAACGCAACATGAGCAAGGCTGGGGACGGATTTCAGCATGAGCGGTCCACGTCGCTGCAGGATTGTCCTTGATCCTTGGAACATGCGGTCTCATCACGAACGACGGCGCCACATCCGGGCAAATGCGACAGGTTGCGCAGTGGGTATTGTCCGTTACCCGGACTTCCCACCCTGTGTACCCGAGCAGCGCGGCCTTGCGGGGTAACGTTCATCGGCGTTCCATTGCTGTGCGATACCTGACTATACGACCCGCTCCAGCCGCGCTCCAGTCGGTGTCCTGCGGGCCTCCCGTTTGCCGCGCATGGCTTGCGGCAGGATCAGATCTCGATCAGCGCCGTTGAAACATCAATGGTCGAAAGTGCTGGCGGCGGATCGGCAATTGAGCCTGACGTCTCTTGGAGGTGTCCAGCAGGGAGCGGAGCCGAGCGTGGGCTCGGCTCTACAGGGGCCTGTCAGCCGCGGGCGAGGGCGAGCAACCGCTCGGCGACCCGCTCCAGCGGCACCTGTTCCTCGGCAGCGCCCAGCTTGAACGCGGCGCCGGGCATGCCCCAGACCACGCTGGTGGCCTCGTCCTGCACCAGTGTGGGCGCGCCGGCCTGGCGCATCTCCAGCAGGCCGCGCGCGCCGTCGTCACCCATGCCGGTGAGGATGGCACCGATGGCATTGCCACCGGCGCTCTGCGCGACCGAGCGGAACAGCACGTCCACCGCGGGCTTGTGCCGGTTCACCGCCGGGCCGTCGTCGATGCGGCAGCGCCAGCGCGCACCGTCGCGGATGATGCGCAGGTGCTTGCCGCCGGGCGGCAGGTAGGCGTGGCCGGGCAGTACTGCTTCGCCGTCGCTGGCCTCGCGCACGGCCATCGCCGAATGGCGGTCCAGTCGCTCGGCGAAGGCGCTGCTGAAGCTGGCCGGCAGGTGTTGGGTCATCACCACGGCGGGTGCATCGGCAGGCATGCCTTCCAGCACCACGCGCAGCGCTTCGGTGCCACCGGCCGACGAGCCGATCGCGATCAGGCGGTCGGTGGTGCGGAACTGCGGCGAGGCAGCACGCATCGCCGGCGTTGCGTCCAGCGTGAGCTTGGGGGCGCTGGCACGCACCAGCGGGCGCACGCGCGAGCGCGCCGCCATCTTGACATTGGCGATGATCTCCTCGGCATAGCCCTGCAGGCCACGGGCCACGTCCAGCTTGGGCTTGGAGACGAAATCCACGGCGCCCAGCGCCAGTGCCTGCAGGGTGGTGTCGGCGCCTCGCTCGGTCAGCGAGGAAATCATCACCACCGGCAGCGGATGCAGGCGCATCAGGTTTTCCAGGAACGCCAGCCCGTCCATGCGCGGCATTTCCACGTCCAGGGTGATCACGTCCGGAAGCAGGCGCTTGATCTTCTCGCGCGCCAGCAGCGGGTCAGCCGCGGTGCCGACCACGTCGATGGCCGGGTCGCTGGACAGGATTTCCGTGAGCATCTGCCGCACGACGGCGGAGTCGTCGACGATCAGGACCCGGCAGGGGGCGTTGCCGGTGAAGGTCATTCGAACAGCTCCACGCCACCGGTGACCGGCGCCTTGGACAGGCGCGCACGCACCGCCGATTCGGTGGCGGCCACCTCGGCCTCATGCGCATGCGGCAGGCGCTGCACCACCACGCGGCCGGTATCGGCGAAGAACCAGATCTTGCGCGGATGGATGCCGCACAGGTCCTCGGCAATGATCGGAATGTGCTCGGCCTGAAGGTACTGGCGGACGAACTCGGCGTTGCGGGTGCCAACCGGGTTGCTGGTGAAGCCCTTCAGCACGTTGGCGCCACCGAACACCTTGGCCTCGATGCGCTTGCGGTGGGCACCACGCTTGAGCATGTCGTTGATCAGCAGTTCCATCGCGTAGCTGCCGTAGCGCGCGGGCGCGCCGTCACCGGCGTTGCCCTCGGGCAGCAGGAAGTGGTTCATGCCGCCGATCTTCAGCACCGGGTCGCGCAGGCAGGCGGCTACGCACGAGCCCAGCGTGGTGGTCAGCGCGGTGGTGTCATCGACCACCAGGTACTGGGTGGGCAGCAGCTTGGCGGCGATGGTCTGGAAGCGCGCATCCTGGTAGCGCATCACATCGTCGGTACGCAGCGAAGCATTCATGCGCCGGCCTTCGCCGCACGGCGGTACAGGGTGCGGCCGCAGGGCTGGATCAGGTCGGCGGCGTGCAGATAGTTCTCCGAATGGCCGGTGTAGAGCAGGCCGTCATCGGCCAGGTGCTGCACCAGACGGCCGAGGATCGCGCGCTGGGTCGGCTTGTCGAAGTAGATCATCACGTTGCGGCAGAACAGTGCGTCGAACGGGCCACCGACGTCGTAGCGCGGGGCGAGCAGGTTCAACGGGCGGAATTCGATCAGCTCGCGCAGCGCAGGCAGTACGCGGCACTGGCCCTCGTTGGGGCCGCTGCCACGCTGGAAGTAGCGGCGGCGCAGGTCCGGATCGAGGCTGGCGACGCGATCGATGTTGTAGACGCCGCGGCCGGCGGTGGCCAGCACCTGGGTGTCGACGTCGGTGGCGATGATGCGCACCGGCGGCTTCAGGGTGCCAAAGGCCTCGCACGCGGTGATCGCCATCGAGTAGGGCTCTTCGCCAGTGGACGCTGCGCACGACCACAGCAGCAACGGCGTGCGGCTGGAGCGCTGCTGCAGTTCTTCGCGCAGCTTGTCGAAGTGGTGCGGTTCGCGGAAGAACGAGGTCAGATTGGTGGTCAAGGCGTTGGTGAACGCCTGCCACTCGTCACCATCTTCCTGTTCCAGATGGTCCAGGTACTGCTGGAAGCTGCGCATGCCCAGCGTGCGCAGGCGGCGCGACAGACGGCCGTAGACCATGTCGCGCTTTGCCGGCGCAAGCGCAATGCCCACGCGCTGGTAGATCAGGTCGCAGACGCGGCGGAAATCACGGTCGGCGAACTCGAATTCGCGTGGGCCGGTAACGATGGGAGTAGGACTTTGCACGGGGGACGTGTCCATCGGCGGGGGCGGCGGCCGAAGCCGCCACGGGTGGGTCTCAGAATTCCTGCCAGTCGCTGTCGCTGGCGGCGAAGGTGCTGGCGTTGCTGCTGCGACGTACCGGCGCGGGGGTGCTGGTCGGCTGCGGACGTGCCACGGTGGTGATGCGCGCCGGTTCCACGCGCTCGGCGACAGCCTTCACTGCGGCCGAGACCTGGTTGTCGAGCCGGAAGATCGCCACGGCATCTGCAAGCTGTGCGGCCTGGTCTTCCATCGCACGTGCGGCAGCGGTGGCTTCCTCCACCAGTGCGGCGTTCTGCTGGGTGGTTTCGTCCATCTGCACCACGGTCTGGTTGACCTGCTCGATGCCCGCGCTCTGTTCCTGCGAGGCCGCGGAGATTTCGGCCATGATGTCGGTCACGCGCTGCACCGAGGCGACGATCTCGCCCATGGTGGCGCCGGCCTTGTGCACCAGCGCCGAGCCATCGTTGACCTTGCCGACCGAGTCGTCGATCAGGCCCTTGATCTCCTTGGCGGCAGCGGCTGAGCGCTGGGCGAGGGTGCGCACTTCGCTGGCGACCACGGCGAAGCCGCGGCCCTGTTCACCGGCACGCGCGGCTTCCACGGCGGCATTCAGCGCCAGGATGTTGGTCTGGAACGCAATGCCGTCGATGACGCTGATGATCTCGGCGATCTTCTTCGACGAGGCTTCGATGGCGGACATGGTGGTGACCACCTGGCCGACGACCTCGCCACCCTGCGAGGCGACGCCATGGGCGCCGATGGCGAGCTGGTTGGCCTGGCGGGCGTGCTCGGCGTTCTGGCGCACGGTGGAGGTCAGTTCCTCCATCGAGGCGGCGGTTTCCTCCAGGTTGGCGGCCTGCTGCTCGGTACGGCGCGACAGGTCGCTGTTGCCCGAGGCGATCTCGCCGGCGGCCAGGGTGATGCTGGAGGCGCTGGCCTGGATCTGGCCGACGATCTGGGTCAGCTGCGCGACCGTGGCGTTGGCATCGTCGCGCATGCGGGCGAACACGCCCTGGTAATCGCCGTGCATGCGCGCGGTCAGGTCGCCCTCGGCGATGGCCGACAGCAGCTGCGACAGCTTGCCGAGGTTGTCATCGCTGACCGCCATCATCGCGTTGAGGTTTTCCAGCATCAGGCGGAAATCGTGGTCGAAGCGCTGCGCATCGCCACGGCGGCTGAAGTCGCCGGCAGCGGCGGCGCTGGCCAACTGCTTGATCTCGGCGTTGATGCGGCCGAGGTTGGCCTTGACGGTGTCGACGGTGGTGGTCATCGCCGCCTTCTCGCCCGGGTAGCGGGCGATGTCGCGGCTCAGGTCACCGACCGCGTACTGCTGCACCACGTCCAGCACATCGTGCAGGGTCTGCACGTGGCTACCCACCAGGGCGTTGGTTTCCTGCACCATCAGCCCGTATTCGCCGGGGAAGGCGCTGGCGTCGATGCGGTAGCTGAGTTCGCCACCGTCGTGGCGGCGGGCCATTTCGCGCTGGCCGGTGATGACCGCATGCAACTGCTGCTGCATGCCGGCCATGGCGTCCAGCAGGCGACCGGTTTCATCGTGCGGCTGCGGTCCGATGTGGCTGTCGAGCTTGCCGGCGGCGATGCCTTCGGCGACGGCTGTGGCCTGCTTCAGCGGTACCGCGATGCGGTTGCCGATGACCCAGCTCAGGGCCAGTACGATCAGCACCAGGACGCCGCCGGAGACTGCCATGATGGCGGTGAACACCAGCGCCTGCTTCTGCACGTCGTCCATGTAGACGCCACTGCTGACCACCCAGTTCCACGGCGCGAACAGGCCGGCGTACGCGACCTTCTCGACCTCGCCCTTGCTGCCCGGCTTGGCCCAGCGGTAGTTGACGAAGCCGCCGCCGGCGCGAGCCGCTTCGACCTGGTCGTAGTAGATCCGTACGCCGTCGTCGGTGTGGAAGTCCTTCATGTCCTTGCCGACCAGGTCCTTGCGGAACGGGTGCATCAGCAGGCGGTAGCCGGTGTCGTAAATGTTGAAGTAGTAGGTATCGTTCCCGGCGCGCATGACCTCCAGCGCCTGCAGCGCGGCGCGCTTGGCGGCCTCTTCGCTGAGTTCGCCGGTGCCGGCCAGGCGGTGGTAGTGCTGGAGGATGCCGTAGCTCAGTTCGACCTGGGTCTTCAGCGCAGCCTTGCGGGTCTCGGTCAGGTCAAGGTACTGCATGCGGGCGGCGATCACCGACAGCGCGATCACGCCGAGCGCGATGAGCAGCGTCAGCAGGTTGAGCTTGCGCCGGACGGAAAGATTGCTGAAGTAGTGTTGCCAGCGATGCAGGAGATTCATCGAGCAGGACCAGGTCGAAGCGGGCGGGCGGCGCCGTGCCGGTCACGGCGGGACAAGCGGTGACAACCCCGTTATCGGCCGTCAGGGCGGGGGATTGAGGTGCGGTGTCCGAACGTATTCAGGTTTCCGTGCAGCGGCGGCTGCGGCGCTGCCTGCGGCAGGCTGGTTTTGAAGCAACAGCAACAGCAACAGCAACAGCAGTTGGTCGGCGCTGGATTGTCAGTAGGTGGCTGGGCCGGGGTGGGCAGCCAGGACACGCCGTAAACCCGTCCATGGGGGCTCGATGGCGCCATCCATGGCGCCAACGGTCCTGCCTACCCACCCCGGCCCAGCCCTCTCGGCATTTCGGTGTCGGACGGAAAGAGCGTTGGGGTTCCAGGTGGAAAGAGGGGTGATATACCTTTTTCTGCGGCAAAACGATAATTACCCCGAATTGACCTGGGGTTTGTTTTTTGGTGTTTTTTCTTTAATACCGGGGGGACGGCCCCGGAAAATCTCCGTGGCCGGGGGGGTGGGTTGGGCATGGGTGTCGCCGGGCAGGATGGCGCGGCCAACCCCCCATCGTCAATTTACCCCCCAGAAATGGAC
>NZ_JBAWUK010000023.1:0-71422 GCF_037079935.1 Stenotrophomonas maltophilia group sp. Smal12
AACAGCAAAGGTGGTTTCCGAGGGTTGGCGGGATGGATCCCCTTGAGGGGGGCGCTGCAAGTCCCCCTCCGGGGCCCGGCCCAGCCGCTGGCGGCTGGGCGTTCGGGCGCTTGCGAAGCAGTGCTTCGCAAACAAAGCGCCCTCACCCATGGAAGCTCGGTCGCGCCATCCATGGCGCTCACGCCCCTGCAACCGGACCCACCCCGCCTTCGACAGGTTCATGCGACCTGTCGGGCGAGCGTTCTGCGCTGCTGTTGGTGGGTGTCGACCTTGGTCGACACGCTTTTTCCCCAAGGGTCAGAAGGGGTTCATCACCACGCACTGAATGCGCGGCCTGGACGGGTAGACTGTGGCTCCTGCTCACTTGAAGACTGGTTGCCCGATGTCCGCCAAACGCCGCTGGTTGCCCCTGTTGTGCCTGGCCCTGGCGGGCTGCAGCCAGCTGGAGAATCCGGGCAATGTGACTGCTGCCGACAAGGCGGCGCGGGCGCCGGCCAGCGATGGCGAGAACATGGTGTCGATCAATGCGGCCGATGCACCGCCACCGCCAGCGCCGCCGCGCAGCCAGGCGGATCGGCCGTGGCCGCAGGCGCAGCTTGAGAATGGCCGTGCCTGGGTCAGCTGCAGCACGGAATATGCTGGCGATGCCGGCGACGGTGTCGAGCTGGAAGGCCTGCAGCGCGAGCAGATCACCCAGGCGCTGGCGCCGTGCGCCGAGCGCGGCCTGATGCGCGTGCGTTACGCCGGCAAGATCAATCCGGGCTTCGCCGAGATGATGTGGCGACTGGCCGTGGTTGCTGACGAGCAGAAGATCCACAAGCGCATCCTCGATCTGGATTCCAGCGGCGGCCAGGTGGAATCGGCGATCGTTGCCGGTGACAGCATCGGTGAATCCGGCTGGACCATCTGGGTGCGCGAAGGCTCGATCTGCCATAGCGCCTGCGTGTTCGTGCTGGCCGCCGGCGACAACCGCCTGCTGTCGGGCAAGGTCGGCATCCACCGCATGATGCGCATCAGTTCCAAGGCCACCTCGCGCGCCGAGCTCAACCGCGAGCTGCACGAGGTCTACGACAACGTGAAGGACTACCTGCAACGCAACGGCGTGGCGGTCGGTGTGGCCGATCTGATGATGACCGTGCCCAACCGCAGCCTGCGGCTGCTGACTCCGGACGAACTGCGCCAGTACGGCCTGGATGGCACCAATGCGGTGCAGGACGATCTGGAACGGATCAAGCAGATGCGTGCCTGCGGCGACGATTTCGTGCAGCGCAAGGACGCGTTCCTGGTCGCCTTCGACCAGCAGTGCAAGCGCGAAGGCGCCGACATGGAGTCGATCAACAGCTGCGGCCAGGCGTTGAAGCAGCGCTTCGGCTTCCCGGACGCGGTCTGCCCCGACGAAAGCCCGCTGTCGGAGATCGATGTGGCGACGCTGCCACCAGCGCCGCCGGAGCCGCCGCCGGTGGCCGAACAGGCGCCAGCAGAGACCGGCACGCCGGCCGCGCAGGCCGATGCGGCGGCGGTGGAAGGCAACGCCCACGCGCGCTGACGAACCGCTCACTGCGCTGGCGTAGACTGCGGTCCTTTCCTCCAGAACCGGCGGTGTCCATGAAGCGCGTGCTCCTGCTGCTGTCCCTGCTGCCCCTGACTGCGTTGGCGCAGGTACCTGCGCCGGCCACGCCGGCACCGGCACCCGCGCGCCCGGCCCCGGCATCGCCGGCGGCCGCGAAGCCCGCCACGGCAGGTGCCCCGGCGTTGACCGCTGCGCAGCAGGCCCAGGTGCAGAAGCAGGACGCGGAAATGGGCGCGGCTGCGTTGAAGGCGGCACAGCTGGTCGATGCCAACCGCGCCGGCGAATTGTGGGATGGTGCTTCGGCCGTCGCGCGCCGTGCGGTGCCGAAGGCCACCTTCGTCAGCCAGTTGGCCGCCGAGCGCACGCGCCTGGGTGCGCTGGCCGGGCGTGGCCAGCCGACCATCACCCGGGTCAAGTACAGCCCCGGCGCCGCAGTGCCGGAAGGGCTGTACATCAACGTCAGCTTCCCGACCCGTTTCGCCAACAGCGCGCAGCCGGTGCGCGAGCTGGTCTCGTTCCGTTTCGACGAGGACCAGGTCTGGCGCCTGGCCGGTTACAGCCTGCGCGCGTCGGCGCCCTGAGGAGATGAACGATGGCAACTGAGCTGACGATGCTGGCCTGGTCGGTGCTGCTGGGCTTCGTCTACATCTTCGCCACCTCCACCGTGGTCACCCGCGAGCGCGGGATGAAGTGGAATGCCTCCGCACGGGATGGCAATTCAAAGCCGCTCAGCCCGCTGGCCGGCCGCCTGCAGCGTGCGCAGTCCAACTTCCTGGAAACCTTCCCGTTCTTCGCCGCTGCCGCCATCGCAGTGGTCGTGGCCGGGCGCAGCAACGACACCACGGCGCTGGCTGCGCAGGCCTACGTCTGGGCGCGTGTGGTCTACCTGCCGCTGTATGCCGCGGGCGTGCCCTACGTGCGCAGCCTGGTCTGGCTCGTATCGCTGCTGTCGATCCTGGCGCTCGTGTTCGCACTTCTGTAAGTCGGCCTGATCCAGATCAAGGCCGCTCAGGCGCGCGGCGCTATGCTGGCCCGGACTGAATCAACGGCAGGAGGCGCGCATGCGCAGGATGGACGTGGTGGTGGTCGGCGCCGGACCGGCGGGCCTGTGCTTCGCGCGTGCGCTGGCCGGCAGTGGCCTGCAGGTCGGGCTGGTCGAAGTGCAGCCGCGCCAGGCCCTGGCCGACGCCGCCTTCGATGGCCGCGAGATCGCGCTGACCCATGCCTCGCGGCAGAGCATGGAGCAACTGGGGCTGTGGCAGCGGCTGCCGCAGGCCGAAGTCGCCGAGCTGCGCGATGCCAGGGTGATGAACGGCGGCTCGCCGTTCGCGTTGACCTTCGCCAGCAGCCAGGTTGATGGCCAGCCGCTGGGCTGGCTGGTGCCCAACCACCTGATCCGCCGCGCCGCCTGGGATGCCGTGCAGGGCCAGGATGCGCTGGAGCTGTTCGATGGGCGCAAGGTGCTGGGCGTGCAGGCCGATGCGCAGGGCCAGGTGGTCAGACTCGATGACGGCAGTCAACTGCACGCGCGCCTGCTGGTCGCGGCTGACAGCCGCTTCTCCGCCACCCGCCGCATGCTTGGCATCGGTGCGCAGATGCGCGACTTCGGCAAGTCGATGCTGGTATGCCGCATGCAGGTCGAGCGCGACCATCACCATACGGCCTGGGAGTGGTTCGGCTACGGCCGCACCATGGCGCTGCTGCCGCTCAACGAGGGCCAGGCATCGGCGGTGATCACGCTGCCGCCGCGGCAGATCGGAGAACTGCTGGCGATGGACGAGGTGGCTTTCGGTGAGGCCATCAGTGCCTGCTTCGAGCATCGGCTGGGCCGCATGCAGCCGGTGGCCACACCGCAGGCGTATCCGCTGGTGGGGGTGTACGCGCACCGTTTCGTCGGCGAGCGTTCCGCGCTGATCGGCGATGCCGCGGTGGGCATGCACCCGGTCACCGCGCACGGCTTCAATCTGGGACTGGCCAGCGCACAGCGGCTGGCACAGGGCATCGTCGCGCAGCAGCGGCGCGGTGCCGACATTGCCGCCGCCGGCATGCTGGCCAGCTACCAACGCGGTCATCGGTTGGCGTCGCGGCCGCTGTACGAGGCCACCAACGCGATCGCCAGCCTGTACACCGACGATCGTCGCCCGGCACGCCTGCTGCGGGCCGCGGGCCTGCGCCTGGCGCAGGGCGTGGCGCCGTTCAGGCAGCTGATCGCCTCGCACCTGACCCAGCGCGTGGCCTGAACACCCTCGGATCAGCCAGCGGCCAGCACGCGGATCTGGCTGTCGGCGAACTCGACCACCTGGCCTGCGCGGATCTTGCAGGCCTTGCGCAGTTCGACCTCACCGTCGACCCGCACCTGGCCCTCGCTGATGACCATCTTGGCCTCGCCGCCGCTGGTGACCAGGTCGGCCAGCTTCAACAGCTGCTTGAGTTCGACGTAGTCGCCGTCGAGGTCGAATTCGAGAATCTGCATGGAGCGAGGGGTCCTGGAAAGAGGGCGCAGGCCAGCGGCCGGGCCGGGGAGAGGGCGCGTATTGTGCGCCAGCACGGGGCACGACGGCACGCACATGGAAAGCTGTACGCCTCGTTCAGGATCAATGCGGTATCATTCCGCTCTGAGCGAGTGAAATCTCCTCCGACCGAGCAGCGCCAGGGCACGCGATAAGAAGGGCGCCCAAAGCGCGGACCATCACCCTTTTTATCGCACTGCCAGGAAGACGGCAGTGCCTTCGGAGTTCCCCATGTCCCAAGATTCCCAAGCGCCGCTGCAGTTCGCGCAGCTCGGCCTGTCCGAGCCCGTGATGCAGGCGGTCACCGCCATCGGCTACGAAACCCCGTCGCCGATCCAGGCCGCCACCATCCCGGCGATGCTGGAAGGCCGCGACGTGCTGGGCCAGGCCCAGACTGGTACCGGCAAGACCGCTGCGTTCGCACTGCCGGTACTGTCCAACATCGACCTGCAGCAGATCAAGCCCCAGGCCCTGATCCTGGCGCCGACCCGCGAGCTGGCCATCCAGGTTGCCGAGGCATTCCAGTCCTATTCGTCGAAGATCCCGGGCTTCCGCGTGCTGCCGGTGTACGGCGGCCAGCCGTACGGCCAGCAGCTGTCGGCCCTGCGCCGTGGCGTGCACATCGTGGTCGGTACTCCCGGCCGCGTGATCGATCACCTGGACCGCAGCACCCTGGACCTGTCCGAGCTGAAGACCCTGGTGCTGGACGAAGCCGATGAAATGCTGCGCATGGGCTTCATCGACGATGTGGAAGCCGTGCTGAAGAAGCTGCCGGAGCAGCGCCAGGTGGCCCTGTTCTCGGCCACCATGCCGCCGCAGATCCGCCGCATCGCGCAGACCTACCTGCAGGACCCGGTGGAAGTGACCATCGCGGCCAAGACCACCACCTCGGCCAACATCCGCCAGCGCTACTGGTGGGTGAGCGGCATGCACAAGCTGGACGCGCTGACCCGCATCCTGGAAGTCGAGCCGTTCGACGCGATGATCATCTTCGCGCGCACCAAGGCCGGCACCGAAGAACTGGCCAGTAAGCTGCAGGCGCGTGGCCTGGCCGCTGCCGCCATCAACGGTGACATGCAGCAGGCCCAGCGCGAGCGCACCATTGCCATGCTGAAGGAAGGCAAGCTGGACATCCTGGTCGCCACCGACGTGGCCGCCCGCGGCCTGGACGTGGAGCGCATCAGCCACGTGCTGAACTACGACATCCCGTACGACACCGAGAGCTACGTGCACCGCATCGGCCGTACCGGCCGTGCCGGCCGCAGCGGCGAGGCGATCCTGTTCGCCACCCCGCGCGAGAAGGGCATGCTGCGCCAGATCGAGCGTGCCACCCGCCAGCCGATCGAAGAGATGCAGCTGCCGAGCGTGGAAGCGGTCAACGACACCCGCATCAACAAGTTCACCTCGCGTATCAGCGAAACGCTCGGCGCCGGCGGCCTGGACTTCTACCGCCAGCTGCTGGAGCGCTTCGAGAACGAGCAGAACGTGCCGGCCATCGAGATCGCCGCCGCGCTGGCCAGGATGCTGCAGGGCGATACCCCGTTCCTGCTGCAGCCGCCGGTGCGTGCCCCGCGTGAAGAGCGCGCGCCGCGCGAGCGCTTCGACCGTGGCGACCGCCCGGAGCGTGGCGATCGCTTCGACCGCAACGAGCGGGGGCCGCGCTTCGAGCGTGGCCCGCGTCGCGACGACGCCGAAGGTGGTTTCGAGCCGCGTCCGCGCCGCGAGGTTCCGCCGCGTGGTGCGCCGGAGCAGGGCATGGAGACCTACCGCATTTCGGTGGGCCACCAGCACGGCGTGAAGCCGGCCAACATCGTCGGCGCCATCGCCAACGAAGCCGGCCTGGAAAGCCGCTTCATCGGCCGCATCGACATCCACGACGACTTCTCGCTGCTGGACCTGCCGGCACAGATGCCGCCGGACGTGCTGTCGCACCTGCAGAAGGTGTGGGTGTCCGGCCAACAGTTGCAGATGCGTCCGCTGGCGGCCGGTGAAGAGATCAACCCGGCCCCGCGTCCGTTCAAGCCGCGCTTCGACAAGCGTGGTCCGGGCGGCCCCGGTGGCCCGCGTCGTGGTGGTCCGGGTGGTCCGGGTGGCCATGGGGGCGACCGCGGCGGTGACCGCGACAGCCGCCCGCCACGTCGTGATGGCTTCAAGCCGCGCGGCCCGCGCAGCTTCTAAGCCGCACCCACAGCCGTCCAGAGCGACGCCGGCCCCCGGGCCGGCGTACAGGAAAAGGGGACGGAGGGGATTAAGTCGTCTATGGCAGGCCATGCGCCTATGCCGAAAACGACTTAATCCCCTCCGTCCCCTTTTTCGCACGGTCAACACATTGCCGGTCATAGGCTGGTCCGGTTCCAAAGGAGGTTGTCACCGCAGCACATTCGGGGGGATCCGGGATGGGTAGGAGTGGCACGGACCAACACAGCCGGCGGGTGCCGATGACCCGGGGGCTGGGACTGCGATTTGCGTTGTTGACCGGCATGGCGATCGGACTGGTCGCACTGTCGGCGTTGATCCAGGAACTGCAGGCGGCCTCCACCGCCTGGATCGCCGGCCAGGGATACTGGTCGCGCGGTCAGCAGGATGCGACCGCCGCGCTCAGTCGCTACCTGGCGCGCGGTGATGCCCAGGACCTGGACGATGCACGCCAGGCCCTGCAGGTGCCGTTGGGCGATCTGCAGGCGCGCTTGGCGCTGGAACAGGCGGAGCCTGACGAAGAGAAGGCCCGGCAGGGCTTCCTGCAGGGGGGGCAACGCGCACGCCGACATTCCGCGCCTGGTGTTTTCGTTCCGCTACGCGCGCGATATCGGTGCCTTCCGCGAAGCGACCGCGTTATGGCGGCAGACCGACGGGGACCTGATGGCGCTGCAGCGCCTGGTCGATGAGTTGCAGCGGCGGCACGACGGCGGCCTGGTGCCCGTTGCCGCACGCGACCACTACCTGCAGCAGCTGCGTGACCTGGACCAGCGGATGAAGGTGCAGAGCCAGGCGTTCTCGCAGGCGCTGTTGCGGATGGCGACGCTGGTGAGGCTGGCCACGCTGATGGTCGCGGGCCTGTCGGTGCTGGCGATCAGCCTGATGGCGGTGGCCCTGGCGCGCCGCGTCGGCAAGGACCTGACCGAACACGAGAGCCGCTTCCGCGCAGCGTTCTACCAGGCCAACGTCGGCATGCTCAAGCTCGATACCGAAGGCAAGGTGATCGAGGCCAACCAGGCGATGGCCGACATCCTCGACCATCGTCGTGACATGCTGCTGCAGCTGTCGCTGGCTGACCTGCTGATGGACGGCGAGCTGGTCATTGATGGGGTGGGGCGCATCGATTGGGACCGCCAGCTGCGCCCGAGCGAACTGCGCTTCCGCCGTCGTGATGGCAGCCTGGTCTGGGGCCGCTGGAGCGGCACCGGTGTGCGCAGCGCCGGCGGCGGCCTGTCAGTGTTCGCGATCATCGAAGACGTCAGCCAGAACCATGCACTGGCGCGCGAGATCGAGCACCACGCCAGCCATGACCCGCTGACCGGCCTGATCAACCGGCGCGAGATCGAGCGCCTGCTGGAACGCGCACTGCTGCAGGTGCGCAGCGAAGGTGGCACGCACGCGCTGTGCTACATCAACCTGGACCATTTCAAGCTGGTCAATGACAGCTTCGGCCATGCCGCCGGCGACCAGATGCTGCGCAGCTTCGCCGATTACCTGGTGGCGGCGGTGCGCGATGGTGACTGGGTGGGCCGGCTGGGTGCGGACGAGTTCGCGGTGTTCCTCGCCCATGCCGGGCAGGACGAGGCCAAGCGCGTGCTGCAGCGGGTGATCCGCAATCTGGGGCAGGCGACGTTCCCGGTGAGCGAGGGCAGCCCGCAGTTGAGCTGCAGCATCGGCGTGGTCGAGGTCAGCGCCGATGCACCGGATGTGAACTGGTTGATGAGCGCCGCCGACAGTGCCTGCTATGCGGCCAAGCAGGCCGGGCGCAACCGCGTGCACTGCTTCAACGAGAACCGCATGGCGCTGGAGGAACGGCGCCGGGAAGCCGAGCGGCTGCAGGGCGTCAGCCTGGCCATGGCCGAGAACCGCATGGTGCTGTATGCGCAGCGCATCGCCCGCGTCGGCGATCCCACCTACCTGCACTATGAGGTGCTGGTGCGCATGCGCGGCAGCGATGGCAGCCTGCACCTGCCGGGCCAGTTCATGCCGGCGGTGGAGCGCTATGGCATGGCCGTGGCGCTGGACCGGCACGTGCTCGGCCTGCTGTTCCGGCACCTGCAGGTGTGCCCGGCGCATGTGCGGCAGCTGGGACTGTGCAACGTCAACGTGTCGGCGCAGTCGATCGCCGAACCCGGCTTCCTCGCCTTCGTCTGCGACCTGCTGGAGCGCAATCGCGCGCTGGCCTCCAAGCTGTGCTTCGAAATCACCGAGACCGCCGCAATCAGCAACCTCAGCCAGGCGCGCGCGTTCATCGATGCGGTGAAGGCGCGCGGCTGCCGGATGGCGCTGGACGATTTCGGCTCCGGGCTGTCCTCGTTCGGCTACCTGCGCCAGCTGCCGGCCGACATCCTGAAGATAGACGGGGCCTTCGTGCGCGACATGGATACCGATCCGGTCAGCCACGCCACCGTGCGCGCGATCAGTGAACTGGGGCGCGAGCTGCAGATGGAGGTGGTGGCCGAATGGGTAGAGACCGCCGAAGTCGCCGCCGCGCTGACCCGGCTTGGGGTGCAGGGCCTGCAGGGCTATGCGGTCGAGCGGCCGCAGCCACTGGAACGGATGACCCTGACCGACCTGCGGCCGGTGCGTCTGGTGGCCGTGAAAGGTCCTCCCGCCGCAGGTTGAACGCCGTCGGCGACTTTGGTCTACACATGCGTTGCAGCCGCGGCTGCGATAATGCCCGCCAGGGGCGACGCGCAGTGGGCGCGGGCGTAAGCAGGAACAGGACGTGGCGTGGGCGGCAGGCAGTGGCAGTACGGAACAGGGGCGGTGCTGGTCGTGCTGCTGGTGTGGTTGGCGACGCCGTGGCCACTGTGGGCCGCTGCCGTCGAAGCCGGCCGCGATTACCTGCTGGTCGGCGCAGCCACCGATGAACCCACTCCACATCGCGCATGCACGCCGGACATGCTGGCCGGTCACCGGCAGCAGGTGCAGGTGCCTGCGCCGCCGGGCGGCTGGTCGGGGCAACCGCAGGCCCTGGACGTGTTCAATGTGTTCGCTGGCGAAGTCCGCGTGCAGTATGGCGATCGCGAGATCTGCGGCAACATGCACGATGCCCGTACCCGAGACTCACGCTTCCGCGCAGGCATCGGGCTGGTGGCGGTGCCGCAAGCGGGCAGTCACGATCCATTCCTGGTGTCGTGGCAGACGCCGTTGAAGGCGCGTTGGGTACCCACCCTTCGGCTGGGCGCGCCCAGTCCCGTGCAGCAGAACGATACCGCCCGCCTGCTGGTGCGCGCGGCCTGCATCGCCGTGGCGATCGCACTGGCGTTGTCGGCACTGATGGCCTTCCTCACCACCCGCGACCGCAGTTTCCTGGTCTACATCGCCGGTACCACCGTGCTGGTGCTTTGGCAGGCCATCCTCGGTGGCCTCAGCGGCTATCCGGAACCCTGGTTGCCGGTGGGCGAGCGCGGTGCCTGGTGGCTGCTGGTGTTGACTGCGGCCACGCAGGCCCTGGTGCTGCCGGCGCTGTGGCGGCTGAATGGCGGTGATCGCCTGTTGCCGCGTTCGCGTCCGTTCCAGCTGCTGGCGCTTTGGGGATTGCTGGTGTTGGCTGCACTGGTGCCCTGGCTGCCATGGGACAGCCTGGCCTGGGTGGCGCAGGGCCTGCAGGTGTCCTATCTGCTGGGCTGTGGCCTGGCGTTGATGGCAGGGGTGTGGGCACGGCTGCGCGGTGACCGCTGGGCGCAGGCGGGGCTGGCGGCGCTGGCGCCGATGCTGGTGTTGATCCTGGCCGACGCCTGCCGCGCGGCGTGGTTGCTGGAATACCGCGTGGAGGCCCTGCAGCTGGCGGTGACCTGGCTGCTGATGATGGCCGCCTACGCACTGAACCAGCGGCTGGGTCGGCTGCGCCAGCAGCGCGATGAACTGCGCCAGCTGGCCGAGACCGATGGCCTGACCGGCCTGCCCAACCGCCGTGCCGGCCTGCAGCAGCTGGCACGCCACCTGGAGCAGGTTGACCGCGAACGTGGCCCGCTGGTGATCGGCTTCCTCGATATCGATCTGTTCAAGGACATCAATGACCGCCATGGCCACGCCGTGGGGGACCAGGTGCTGGTGGCGGTGGCGCGTGCATTGCGTGCCGCGGTACGCAGCCAGGACCAGGTAGTGCGGATGGGCGGCGAAGAGTTCCTGCTGCTGATGCCGGGCATGCCCCGCGAGGCGGCGTCGGCGCGCCTGGATCGCCTGCGCCGGCACATCACGGAGGCGGCCCGGGCGCTGCAGGTGCCCGGCCTGGAGGTCACCGCCAGCATCGGCCTGGCGCAGTGGCGGCCGGGCGAGGACGATCTCGCCGCGCTGCTGCGCCGGGCCGACCATGCCATGTACGTGGCCAAGCGTGCCGGCCGCAACCGGGTGTTCGACGGCGAAGAACTCGATCCACCCGGCCTGGCATGAAGCGCGGCGGGCGGCGATGCCGGATAATAGGGCGATGACCACCCGACTCAACAAACACATCGCCGACACCGGCTTCTGCTCCCGCCGCGAGGCCGATCGCCTGATCGCCGCCCGCCGGGTCACCGTCAACGGCCATCCGGCCGGCACCGGCGCGGTGGTGGGCGAGGAAGACCAGGTGCTGGTGGATGGCCAGCCACTGCGCGCGCGCGTGGCCCGCAAGCCCGGCGCCCGCCGCCACGTCTACATCGCGCTGAACAAGCCGGTCGGCGTCACCTGCACCACCGAGACGTCGGTCAAGGGCAACATCGTCGACTTCGTCGGCCATGAACAGCGCATCTTCCCGATCGGCCGCCTCGACAAGGACTCCGAAGGCCTGATCCTGATGACCAGCAACGGCGACATCGTCAACCAGATCCTGCGTGCCGAGAATGGCCACCAGAAGGAGTACCTGGTGGCGGTCAACAAGCCGGTCACCGATGAGTTCCTGCGCGGCATGGCGCGTGGTGTGCGCATCCACGACCAGATGACGCTGCCATGCAAGACTTCGCGCATCGCCAAGTTCGGTTTCCGCATCACCCTGCAGCAGGGCCTGAACCGGCAGATCCGCCTGATGGCCGCCGAGTTCGGCTATCGCGTGACCCAGCTGCGCCGCGTGCGCATCGACAACATCAAGATTGGCGCGCTGAAGCCGGGCCAGTGGCGCAACCTGACCGAGCAGGAGCTGCAGGGCCTGCTGCCGAAGCAGCTGGACTGGTAGTGCCCGCCGCTGGCCGGCTGCAATGGGCGCGCGAGGTATCCGGGATGCCGGCCAACGGCCGGCACGACCTGCCATGCGGATTGCGCACCGGCTTCCGCTAGACTTCGCGGTGACCTGCCGACGTGACGTTGCATGATCAAGCCCGACAAGCCCGCCAACGAAGCCCTTCGGCTCGAGGCGCTGTACCGCTACCGCATCCTCGATTCGGAGCGTGAAAAATCCTTCGACGACCTGGTGGTGATCGCCAAGGCGGTCTGCGGCACCTCGATGGCGGCGGTGACCCTGATCGATGTCGAACGGCAATGGTTCAAGTCGATCCAGGGCATCGATGCGGCGGAAAACCTGCGCAGCGAAT
Organism: Stenotrophomonas maltophilia group sp. Smal12; assembly: GCF_037079935.1. Lineage (NCBI taxonomy): Bacteria > Pseudomonadati > Pseudomonadota > Gammaproteobacteria > Lysobacterales > Lysobacteraceae > Stenotrophomonas > Stenotrophomonas maltophilia group sp. Smal12. Next base: position 11,787 of record NZ_JBAWUK010000023.1, read on the forward strand.
CGATGTGTGGCCATGCCATCCTGCAGCCGCAGCAGATCATGGTGGTCGAGGATGCGCTGCAGGATGTGCGCTTCCACGACAATCCGGTGGTGGTCGGCGATCCGCACATCCGCTTCTATGCCGGCGCGCCGCTGATCAGCTCCGACGGCTTGCCGCTGGGTACGCTGTGCGTGTTCGACGCACAGCCGCAACACCTGGCCAGCGACAAGGCCGAGGCGCTGGCCGCACTGTCGCGGCAGGTGATGCTGGTGATGGAGTTGCGCCGTTTCGCGCTCGACATCCAGAACCACATGCTGGAACGCGATGATTATGAGCGCCTGCTGTCGGAGTACCACGACGTGCTGCTGGCGCAGAACGCCGACCTGGCCGAGCAGAGCCGCACTGATGCGCTGACCGGCCTGCCGAACCGCCGCGCGATGGCAGCGGCGCTGGACGAGGCCGTGGCGATGACCGGGGAGCAGCCCGCTGAGGCCTGCGTCGCGCTGCTGGACATCGATCACTTCAAGCACATCAACGACTTCCAGGGCCACGCCACCGGCGACCGCGTGCTGGCCGAACTGGGCGCGCTGCTGCGGTCGCACTTTGCCGGCCGTGGCATGGCGGCGCGCTATGGCGGCGAGGAGTTCGTGGCAGTGATGCCCGCAACCGACCTGCGCACCGCCGAACTTCAGTGCGAGTTCCTGCGCCTGGCCGTGGCCGACCTGCCACTGGGCTTCCCGGTCACGATCAGTATCGGCATCGCCCAGCACCAGCCCGGTGAAAGCTTGGACGACACGCTGGCACGTGCCGACAAGGCGCTGTACCGGGCCAAGGGCAATGGCCGCAACCGGGTGGAAGTAGCGGGCTGAAGCGCCCCTCCCGGTAGATCCACGCCATGCGTGGATGCTCTTCCCGATTCACATCGCGTCGCAGCGCCTGCGATCAAGAGCGGGCAGCATGACGCCCTGTTTTCCCGGACGCCGACCATGTTGCAGACCCTGGCCATCGCCCACTATCGCTCGCTGCACGGGTTGGTATTGCCGCTGCAGCAGTTGAATGTGGTGACCGGCGACAATGGCAGTGGCAAGTCCAGCCTCTACCGCGCGCTGCGCCTGCTGGCCGAGACCGCGCAGGGCGGCGTCGCGGCGGTGCTGGCCCGCGAAGGTGGGCTGGGCTCGGCGCTGTGGGCGGGCCCGGAAAAAATAGACCGTCGGGTTGCTGCCGGCGAAATCGCCTTGCAGGGCGGCCCACGCCAGGAATCGGTGGGATTGAAGCTCAGCTTCACCACCGACGAATTCGGCTACGCCATCGATCTCGGCTACCCGCCGCCCAGCCGTTCGGCGTTTGCGCTGGACCCGCAGATCAAGGCCGAGGCGATCTGGGCGGGGCCGTTCCTGCGCAGCGCCAACCAGCTGGTCGATCGTCGCGGGGCGATGGTGCGGCAGCGCGATGCGCGCGGTTGGGATCTGGTGGATGACCGGTTGTCGCTGTTCGACAGCCTGTTCACCCAGGTCGGCGATCCGCAGCGCATGCCCGAAACGATCACCTTGCGTGAGTACATCCGTTGCTGGCGCTTCTATGACCATTTCCGCAGCGATGGCGATGCCCCGGCGCGGCAACCGGCGATGGCCACGCGCACGCCGGTGCTGCATCACGATGGCCGGGACCTGGCGGCGGCCTGGGTGACCATCCTCGAGATCGGCGACCCGGTTGCGTTGGCACGCAGCGTCGATGACGCGTTCCCGGGCGCCACGGTCGATTTCGAGGCGCTGGATGGACGCTTGGCGCTGCGCTTCCACCAACCTGGGTTGCTGCGGCCATTGTCGATGGCCGAGCTCTCCGACGGCACGCTGCGCTTCCTGCTGCTGGCGGCGGCGCTGCACACACCACGCCCACCGCCGCTGATGGTGCTCAACGAACCGGAGACCAGCCTGCACCCGGACCTGCTGCCGGCGCTGGCGCGGCTCATCATCGCAGCCAGTGCGCGCAGCCAGGTATGGGTGGTGTCGCACGCCAGCCGGCTGATCGCGGCGTTGGAACAGGCGCCAGGGTGCCATTCGCTGCATCTGTACAAGGAACAGGGCCGCACGCTGTTGAGCGGGCAGGGCCTGCTGGATGCGCCGGCCTGGCATTGGCCGCAGCGCTGATGCGGCCATCCACGCCATGCGTGGATGCACTCAATCGGCGATGTTGCGCGCTTCGGCCGTGCCGAGGATTTCCGGATGCTGCACCGGCTTGCGGCGGTTCAGCAGCGGATGCAGGAACACCGCGCCGACGATGATCGCCACGCCCAGGTAGAACCTCGGGGTGACTTCGTGCTGCTCGCGCAGCAGCACCACCGCCAGTACCACCGCATAGACCGGCTCCAGGTTGGTCACCAGCTGCACCGTGTAGGCGCTCAGGTGGCGTAGTGCGACCAGGGCCAGGGCGAACGGCAGCAGCGTGCAGAATCCGGCCAGCACCAGCAGCAGGATCCCGTCGTGCAGATTCGGGACCACCCACAGCGGGCTGGCCAGCGCCGGCAGCAGATAGGGCATCAGCGGCGCCAGCAGGGTCAGTGTGAGGGTGCCGGCACCCAGCTCCAGCGCGGTGACCGTGAGCGGATCGGCATGGCTGACCATGCGCTTGTTGAGCGAACCGAACACCGCCACCAGCAGCGCCGAGATCGCGCCGATCAACACACCCAGGCGCATGCCATCGGGCACGCCACCGACCACCAGCGCAACACCCGGCAGCACCGCCAGGCCAAACGCCAGCTCACGCAGCTGGAACGGCCGCTTGGCCACCCACGGCTCGATGATCGAGGTGAACACCGGTGCCAGTGCGATGCAGGTGGCAGCCACCGAGGCATTGGCCAGCTTCACCGCGCCGTAGAACGTCAGCCAGTGCAGGGCGACCAGCGCGCCGATACCGGCGTAGCCGGCGACCAGCCGCGGGGGCAGGGTGCGCAACCCGCGCCAGACCCGCGGCAGCAGGGCCAGCATCGCCGTCACCAGCAGCATGCGCCACCACACCAGCGGCAGTGCGGGCAGGGTGATCAGCTTGCCGAGGATGGCCGTGATGCCCCACAGCAGGACACAGAAATGGATCTGCCACAGCGCTTTGCGGGTGTCGGGTGTGCTCATCGGCCTATTGTGAGGCAATCGTATGGTCGCCGGCGACGCCTGTGGCATGCTCGCGGAAACTCCTCAGGGGAACCCTGCAATGGCTGCCAACCGCTCCGCCCTGCGTGCATGGGCAGCACTGACTGCACTGGTGGCCGCCACCGCGTTGCTGCTGCAATACCTGTTGCTGCTACGCGGCCCCGGGGCGGCTGCCGGGGTCGGCATGGCGACACTGCGCTTCGTTGGTTACTTCACGATTCTCAGCAACCTGGCGGTGTGCCTGGGATGCGTCAGGCTGATCCGTGCGGGTGTGCTGGACACGACTGTCGCCGCGGTGATCGCGTTGTGCATCGGGGTGACCGCGTGCATCTACGTGCTGGCGTTGCAGGGGCTGTGGCAGCCCACCGGGCTGCAATGGTGGGTCGATGCCGGCCTGCACTACGCTGTGCCGGCGCTGTATCTGCTGGGGTGGTGGTGGCTGCTGCCGCATGGGGCGCTGCGCTGGCGCGCGCTGGGCGGTGTGCTGCTGGTACCACTGGTCTACCTCGGCTGGGCGATGCTGGTCGCTGCAATGACCGGACAGGCGCCGTATCCGTTCCTCGAACTGCAACGCCTGGGGCTGGCGGCCTTCCTGCTCAACGTGCTGCGCGTTGCGGGCGTGTTCGTGGTGGGGTGGACCCTGCTGTGGGGGCTGGACCGCTGGCGCCGTCGATGAGGCGCTGCAGGGCCATCGCTGCGGCCGGGTTGCGGGCCTTGCCGGCACCGATGCACAGCAGGTAGACCCCGCGCGGGGTTTCCGGGGCGGGCGCGGCCAGGCAGGGCAGGTCGTCCACCGGCTCGCCGCGTGACCAGCGTCGTGCGCGTTCAGCCCAACGCTGCTGCACGGACGCAGGCAGGCCCTCATTCAAGCGGGCCTGGCTGCGCTTGATCCGCGCGTAGACGAAGCCCGCACTGACATCGCCATGCAATGGCGCCTCGTCGCTGTCCTCGATCACCAGCGCCACGCCGTGGCGGCGCGCGGCGGCGACCAGAGCCGGTCCATGTGCCTCGGCGTTGCGCACTTCCAGAGCGTGCTGCAACGGCACGCCCTCGAGCTGCTTCGGCAGCTGCGCCATGAGCGCTTCCAATGCATCGGCGTCGGCCGGATGGTGCGGATCGAACTGCCACAGCAGCGGGCCGAGCCGGTCACCGAGCGCAAGTGCCGCCTGCAGGAACGGCGTGGCCGCTTCCACGGTGCTGGCCAGGTCGCGGCGCTGCACCAGGTAGCGTGGCGCCTTCATCGAGAAACGGAAGCCTTCCGGCGTCTGCGCGGCCCACTGCGCGCACTGGGCCGCAGTCGGCGTGCGGTAGAAGGTGCCGTTGATCTCGATGCAGCGCAGGGCGCGGCTGGCATGGGCCAGTTCCTCGCGCTGCGGCAGTCCCACCGGATAGAACATGCCGCCGCGCCACTCAGGAAACACCCAGCCGCCAATACCGCAGCGGATCGCCATCTGGCCGGCAGCGGTCACTGGCTGTGGTCCTCGCGCCAGGGGTCGTAGCTGCCGAACCACCACAGGTAGCCTTCAGGATCGGCACAGGCATAGCCGCGGCCGCCGTAGTCCTGGTCGGCAATGTCGATGACGATGCGCGCTCCAGCCGCCTTGGCCCGCGCATAGTGCGCATCGACATCGGTGACGATCACGCAGGCACTCTGGGTCTGGCGGCCGCCGACTTCTCCGGGCAGGACCGCGTGTTCGCTCCACGCGCTCTGGTTGTTGGCCGAGCCGAGCATGATCATGCCGTTGCCGAAGGTGAGCTGGGCATGGAAAACCGTATCGCCATCGGCATGCACGGCCTGGGCATGGAAGCCGAAGGCCCGTTGCAGCCAGTCGATGGCGGCCAGCGCGTCGCGGTAGCGCAGGCACGGAATGATGGTGGAGCCATTGCTTGGTTGGCCGTTCCCGCCCATGACACCCCTCCTATGGCACGGGGCAGGGTGCATCGGCGACCGTTACCATCCTGCGAAACCCCGGTGACGGCCTGCACATGGCCGCGACCCCTGTTCGGAGATGGTGCTCGATGAAAACCTGGATCGGAGGAGCCGTGCTGCTGGCGTGCACGACCATGGCCAATGCGGCGACCCCGCAGCAGCTGCAGGACCTGGATGCGACCGTCGAGCGCGTGCGCACGCAGTTCGACGTGCCCGGCATCGCCGTGGCCGTGGTCAAGGACGGCCAGGTGGTGCTGGAACGTGGCTGGGGCGTGCGCGAGCAGGGCAAGCCGGAACCGGTGCAGGCCGACACCCTGTTTGCCATCGCTTCCAATACCAAGGCGTTCACCGCCACCTCGCTGAACCTGCTGGCCGAGGACGGCAAGCTGAAGATGGATGACAAGGTGATCGACCACCTGCCGTCGTTCCGCATGTCCGATCCGTTCGTGACCGGGCAGATGACGATCCGCGACCTGCTGTCGCATCGCAGCGGGCTGAGCCTGGGCGCCGGTGACCTGCTGTTCTGGCCGGCTACCTCCTACAGCAACGCCGAAGTGGTGGAGCGACTGGGCAGGGTGCCGCTGAAGGGCGGCTTCCGCGAAAGCTATGCCTACGACAATATCCTGTACGCGGTCGCCCAACAGGTGATCGAGCGCGTGTCCGGCATGAGCTACCAGCAGTTCCTGCAGACGCGCATCTTCGACAAGGTGGGGATGGCCGGCACGCGCTACAACGCCGACCACCTGAAGCCAGGTGACAAGGCGGCGGTCGGTCACGCCAAGTACGATTTCAAGGACCTGCGCACCGTTGCACCGCTGACCTGGTCGAACAATGCCGGCGCCGGTGGCATCTATTCCAGCGCGCACGACATGGCGCGCTGGATGCAGGTGCAGCTGGCAGAAGGCAAGCTGGCTGACGGCACGCCGTTGTTCAGCGAGAAGAGCCAGCAGCAGATGTGGCGGATGATCACCCCGCAGTCGATCCCGGCGCCGAGCGTTCCGGAGCTGGCACCGGCGCGGGCCAACTTCGCCGGCTATGGCGAAGGCTGGAGCCTGAGCGACTACCGCGGGCAGAAGCTGGTCTGGCACACCGGTGGCTGGCCGGGCATGGTCTCGCGGTTGACCCTGGTGCCAGGCGAGAAGCTGGGCGTGGTGGTGCTGACCAACCAGGAAGTGGGTGCGGCGTTCAATGCGATCACCCTGAGCGTGCTTGACGCTTACCTGGGCGGAGAAAAGCACGATTGGGTGGACGCCTATGCCAAGGCCGTGGCCAAGGGTCAGGACAAGGCCGACGAGGCCTGGGCCAAGCACCAGAGCGCACGCGACAAGGGCAGCAGGCCATCGCTGGCGCTGGCCGGCTACACCGGCAGCTTTCGTGACCGCTGGTATGGCGACATGCAGATCAGCGCCGAAGGCAAGGGCCTGCGCCTGCGCTTTGCGAAGACCGCGCAGCTGAGCGGGCGCCTGGAGCACTGGCAGCACGACACCTTCATCGTGCGCTGGGACGACCGTTCGCTCAACGCCGATGCGTTCGTGAACTTCAGCCTGGACCCGGATGGCAAAGTGCGTGAGGTGCGCATGCAGCCGATTTCCGACCTGACCGATTTCAGTTTCGATTTCCAGGACCTGCTGTTCACCCCGGTCAAAGGATGAGGGTAGCGCCGGCCGCTGGCCGGCAACCTCATGATCCCTGGAAACGTCGCGAGGTTGCCGGCCGGCGGCCGGCACTACCGGCGCCACGGCATCGTCGGCCGGCGTACACATCCGGCGTGGGATACTCCGCCGGCTATTGATGGCGAGGGAATGCGATGTTCCGTTGGTTTGAATCCCTGATCCCGGTTTTCCCGCCCGTGGATGGGCGCATGCCACCGCGCAAGGTGCTGCCGTTCTACCTGCACTACCTGCGCCCGGTCTGGCCGGTGCTGCTGGCGACCCTGATTGCCGGTCTGCTGCTGGCGCTGGTGGAAGTGGCCATGTTCGACTACCTGGGCCGCATCGTCGACATGGTCGCCGAGCAGCCCGGTGCCGATTTCTTCAAGCGCCATGCCAATGAACTGGGCTGGATGCTGTTCATCACGGTCATCGCGCGGCCGATCCTGGTGGGCCTGCACAACCTGCTGGTCAACCAGGCGATCGTGCCCGGCCTGAGCAACCGCTCGCGCTGGCTGATGCACAACTACGTGGTTCGGCAGAGCCTGAGCTTCTTTCAGAACGACTTCGCCGGCAGTGTCGCCAACCGGGTCATGCAGACCGGTACCTCGCTGCGCGAGTCGGCGGTGCAGATGGTCGATTCGCTCTGGTATATCGTGGTCTATACCGGCACGGCGCTGTACCTGTTCGCGCAGGCGGACTGGCGGTTGATGGTGCCGCTGGTCCTGTGGCTGCTCGCCTATGCGGTGATCATGGTCTACTTCGTGCCGCGCGCGAAGGAACGGGCCTGGATTGCGTCCGAAGCGCGCTCCAAGGCGATGGGCCGTATCGTCGATGGCTACACCAACATTCCCACGCTGAAGCTGTTCGCCCATGGCGGGCGCGAGCAGGCCTACGTGGCCGAGTCGATCCAGGAGCTGGCGGTCAAGCACCGCGCGCAGACCCGGGTGACCACCGGCATGGACCTGACCATCGCCATCGTCAACGGGTTCCTGATTGCCGGTACCTGTGGGCTCGCGCTGTGGCTGTGGAATGGCGGCCACATCACCGTCGGCGCGATCACCCTGGCGACCGGCCTGGTGATCCGCATCCACAACATGTCCGGCTGGATCATGTGGACCATCAACGGCATTTTCGAGGACATCGGCACGGTGCAGGATGGCATCACCACCATCGCCCAGCCGCTGACCGTGCAGGACCGCGAGGACGCGGTGCCGCTGCAGGTGACCCGTGGTGGCGTGCAGTTCCAGGACATCCACTTCCATTACGGCAAGAAGGGCGGCGTGATCGCCGGCCTCGACCTGGTGGTGAAGCCGGGCGAGAAGATCGGCCTGGTCGGTCCTTCCGGTGCCGGCAAGTCGACCCTGGTGAACGTGCTGCTGCGCCTGTACGACCTGGAAAGCGGCCGCATCCTGATCGACGGCCAGGACATCGCCTACGTCACCCAGGAAAGCCTGCGCCAGCAGATCGGCGTGGTCACCCAGGACACTTCGCTGCTGCATCGCTCGATCCGCGACAACCTGCTGTACGGCCGCCCCGATGCGACCGAGGAGCAGCTGCGTGCTGCCGTAGCCAAGGCGCGTGCCGAGGCCTTCATCGATACGCTGGTGGACGGGCAGGGGCGCCGTGGCTACGACGCGCATGTCGGCGAGCGCGGCGTGAAGCTGTCCGGTGGCCAGCGCCAGCGCATCGCCATTGCCCGCGTGCTGCTGAAGGATGCGCCGATCCTGGTGCTGGACGAAGCGACCTCGGCACTGGACTCGGAAGTCGAAGCGGCGATCCAGGACAGCCTGGATGAGCTGATGGGCGGCAAGACGGTGATCGCAATCGCGCACCGGTTGTCGACCATCGCGCGCATGGACCGGCTGGTGGTGATGGACCAGGGCCGCATCGTCGAGACCGGCAGCCATGCCGAACTGATTGCGGCCGGTGGCCTGTACGCGCGCTTGTGGGCGCGACAGACCGGTGGTTTCGTGGCTGCGGAGCAGTGATTGCTTCAAGGCTTTTTGAACGGGGCACGGAGGCGGAGCCCAGGCAACTGCTTCGACGCATCGAGATCTGATGCGGACGTAAAGCGCCACGCTGTGGTGCAATCCGCGCGTTGCTTTTGCACAACTGACGCTAGATGTTCGGCTCGTCTTTCGTCCTCAATTCAGCGGGAGGGAGTGGAAATGAGAATCACGGATTTCCTGGTGATGGACGGTGAGGGTGACCAGATCCCTGCTGATCCGCATGGCCACCATGTGGCTTTCAACTGTTTCGAGTGCGGATATCCGGTCGTGGCTGGCTCATTGGAAAACGAGCGTGGCAGTGATGAGGATTGTCCTGCAGCGTGTCGTGGTTGTGGTGCCGAGTACTTCGTGGATCTGCGGCTGGGCTCAAAGAAAATGTACATCCATCTGCTCTGACCCGGCGGCAGCCCAAGCAGGGGCGAACAAAGAAAGCGGCCCGGGTTTCCCCGGGCCGCTCCGCTTCGTCTCACACCGTCCCGATCACTCGATCGGCTGGTCCAGCATCAGCTGGCGGGCGAAACGCACCGGCGGCGCGCCGTAGGACAGCACCTGGTCGTGGTACGCCTTCAGGTTGAACTTGTCGCCCAGCTTCTCCTGCACTGCCTTGCGGGTGTCGAAGTGTTCCTGCGCACCGACGAAGTAGGTCGGCAGCTGTGCCGACGTCAGCTGCGCGCGCACCCACTTGCCGGCCGCTTCGCTTTCCTGCTGGAACGCGTCGTGGGTCATCAGGTGCATCGCCTTTTCGCGATCCCAGTTGTCCACGTGCACGCCCTGGTCGAGGATCGCGTTGGAGATGGTGCGCAGGTAGAACTTCAGCTGCACCAGGTGGAACAGCGGATCATTGTTGAGGTAACCCTGCTCCTGCATCATGCGCTCGGTGTAGACCGCCCAGCCTTCGGCGAACAGGCCCGAACGCAGCACCGCACGCAGGGTCGAGGGGAACTTGGCCGAGTGCCAGCCTTCCAGGTAATGGCCCGGAGTACCTTCATGGATGCTCAGCAGGTGGATCATGCGCGAGTTGTACTCACGCAGGAACGAGTCGACCTGCTTCTCGCTCCAGTCGTCCGGAATCGGCGACACGGCGTAGAAGGTCTTCAGGTTCTTGTCCAGCGGGCCCGGCGAATCGCAGTAGGCCACGGCCACGCCACGCTGGAATTCCGGCATCAGGATGATGTCCACCGGCGCATCGGGCAGCGTCATCAGATCGTGCTCGCGCACGAACGCGGTGGACTGCTCCAGCGCGGCCTTGGCATCGTCAACCACCTTGTCGCGTGCCGGCTTGTCGGCGTAGGCCAGTTCCAGCGCGGCCTCGATCGCCTTCTGCTGCTGCTCGTCGGTCGGCTGGGCCGGCATCTCCGGTGCACCCGGCTTGTCCTTCAGCACGGTCTGCGCGATACCGTACATGTCCTCGCGCACGCGCTTGAGTTCGGCGCGCGCACGCTCACCGCTCTCCTGGCGAGACAGCGAGGAGCTCAGCGCGAATTTCAGCTTCTGGTCGTACTTCTCCGCACCGATGCGGAAGTCGCCCTTGGCGTTCGGCACCAGGGTCTTGTCCACCCAGGTCTGCTGCTCGTCCACGGCCTTCTTCAGGCCGTCGATGGCCGCCTGCAGGCGCTGCTGGTCGGCCTGCGGCAGTTCGCCGATGTGCGGGGTGATGAAGGTATCGACGATGCTGAGGATGCCCTTGTTCTGCTTGGCAACGGTCTCGGCATGGATCTTCGGCACGCGGGCCGGATCCAGGTTCTCGCGCGCCTGGGCGAAGATCGCCGGCAGCTTTTCCATGCGCGCGGTGGCCGCCTTCAGGCGCTCCGGCAGCGGTGCGAACTCGCGCGCCATCAGGCCGTAGATCGCGCTGCCGGCGATACCGTTGTACAGCTGCGGGTCCCACTTGCCGGACTGCAGCACTTCAGCGTTCCAGATTTCCGACTGCAGCTGGTTGCGCAGGATCGCCGCGTCCACCTGGTTCTCGCGGCCCAGCTTGGCCACTTCGATCTTGTCCAGCTCGCCCAGCAGCGCCTTGTAGGCGGCCACGGTCTTCTGCTGGCCGGCGGCGCTCAGGTCGTCCAGCTCGCTGTCGTAGCGGTGGTCACCGATCTGGGTGGCGCTGACCGGCGACAGCTGCATCCAGGTGTCCATGGCGCGCTTGGACAGATCGGCGAAGGCGGCATCGACCGCCGCGTCACCGGCCTGTTGGCTGGCGGCCGGGGTGGAAGCGTTGGTCGGGGCGTCGGCCGGCTGGCAACCGGCCAGCGCGGCGACCAGGGCGAGGGCAAGAAGATGCGGGCGCATCGGCATTCCTGTACGGGGTCAAACCCTGAGCATAGGGCCCCGTTGCTGCTTTGTCCCCGTGCCATAGGATTACCATGGGCCGATTCAAGGACCCTCCAAAGGAGCGCAGGACATGGAATACCAGGGAAGCTGCCATTGCGGCAGGATCGCATTCACCGTGCAGGCCGAGGCGCCGATCAGCGACGTCATCGACTGCAACTGTTCGATGTGCCGGCGTCGCGGCAGCCTGCTGTGGTTCGCCCCGCGTGCGGCGTTCCAGCTGGCCACCGATCCGGCTGACGTGGCCACCTACCACTTCAACAAGGCCCACATCGACCACCACCACTGCCGCGAATGCGGTATCGCGCCCTACAGCGAAGCGGTCGATCCGCGTACCGGCACACCGATGGTGGCGGTGAACGTGCGCTGCGTGCCGCAGGTCGACCTGGCGGGCCTTTCGGTGACCTCCTACGACGGAGCGGCACTGTGAGGCCGGTGCGAGCGTGGACGCGCAGGGCGGCGCTGCCGGTACTGCTGCTGGCGCTGGGCGCCTGCGCCAAGCAGGGCGACATGATGGGGGATGCGGGCGCCACGGCCGCCGAGGCTGCCATCGCGTCGCCGGAAGGCGCATTCCTGGCCTACGAACATGACGTGCAGGTGCAGCTGGAAGCGGCGCAGATAGCACCGCGCATCCAGCAGATCGCTCAGGCCTGCCAGAGCGCGAAGTTCGGCGACTGTGCAGTGTTGCAGGTCGAGCAGCACGGCGGCGAGCAGCCCAGCGGCGAGGTCAAGGTGCGCGTCGCGCCGAAGGGTACCGAGCCGCTGATCGCGATGGCTGGTGAAGGCGGCAAGCTGCAGTCGCGCAATACGCGCGCCGAGGATCTCGCGCAGGCGGTGGCCGACACGGCATTGACCAAGGCACGGCTTGAAAAGGAGCACGCCCGCCTGCTGTCCTACCAGGACCGCAAGGACCTGAAGATCGAAGACCTGATGGCGATCACCACGCGCCTGTCGGAGATCGAGGCGGGTGTCGAGCAGGCCAACAAGGATGCTGCGCAGCAGCGCCGGCGCATCGATACCCAGCTGGTGGCGATCCACTTCGACACCACCTCTGGCCAGCGCAGCCGCAGCGAGATCGGTGAGGCGCTGAGCGAGTCGGGCGGCATCCTCAGCACCAGCATCGCGTTCCTGATCCGCGCTGCGGCCGCACTGCTGCCGGTGGCGGTGCTGGCCTTGATCGCGGCCTGGGGTGTGCGGGCATGGTGGCGTCGCCGCCGCAAGCTACCGCCCAACCGCTGAGGTGAAGGCTGATGCCGGCCGTCAGCCGGCATCAGCCCTCGTCGGTCTCGTACTCGACGAACACATCCAGCTCCAGCGCCAGTTCCTGCACCGCATCGCGCACCTTCTGCGCGGTGCTTTCATTGCCGACTTCCACTTCCAACTCGTGGATGCCCGGGCCGATGTCATCGGACAGCCCGGCCGAACTGGAATCGTCGTCGTCCATATGCGGCATCAGGTCGTCGGTTTCCTCGACATGTTCGATGCCGTCCAGGCCGAGCAGCAGGTCGCTGATGGCGCGGGCGTCGTCTTCGGTTCCGGTGATGCGCAGTCGCAGCATGGCCATGGCATAGGTACGTTGTGGGTTCGCCAGCAGCCTAGCCAGCGTGAGGCAAAGAACGGGTGAGGGCGCAGTCAGGCGTGCGTCGCCGGCCGCCCGAGCAGGCTGTCCGGCAATGCCGGGACCGGCGTGCGCTCGTCCTGCGCCTGTTCCAGCAACCAGTCGATGAACAGGCGCGCGGCCGGGCTCGGCGGTTGCCCTTCTGCGTGCACCACGTGGTAGGCATAGCGTGCCTTCAATGCCGGACCGGGCAGGCGCACCACCTCGTAGCGCTGCAGGTAGGGCTGGGCGATGTGGGTGCGCGCCAGCACCGCGCCCATGCCATACACCGCCGCACGCATCGCGTCGGTGCTGTCGGCGAACGTGTGCATCGGCGGCAGGGGCGACGGTGGGCGCACACCGGCGTGGCGGAACCAGTCACGCCAGCCCTGCGGCGACAGGTCGGTCAGCAGCGGCAGGCCGGCGATGCGCGCCGGATCAACCAGTGCTTCGACCCCGGCCAGCGCCGGTGAGGCCACCGGGAACAGGAAGTCATCCATCAGGTGCTGTGCACGCAGGCCCGGCCATTGGCCCAGCCCGTAGCGGATGCCGACTTCCGGTCCGTTGTCGTCGTAGCGGTCCAGCCCGCTGCCGGTGTGCAGCTCGATGCGGATGTGTGGATAGGCCTGGGTGAAGCGTGGCAGTCGCGGCAGCAGCCAGCAGTACGAGAGCGAGCGCAGCGTGGTGATCCGCAGCGGCACGCTGTCGGCATCCGGTTGCAGGTGATGGGCCACCGCCGCGACATCGGTGAAGGCGGCGCTGGCGGCGTCGGCCAGCTGCCGGCCCTCGGCGGTCAGGCGCACGCCGCGGGCGTGGCGCAGGAACAGGCGAACTTCAAGTACTTCTTCCAGGCGGCGCACGTGGTGACTGACCGCGCTGGCGGTCAGGTGCAGCTCCTGCGCGGCCTGGGCGAAATTCTGGTGGCGTGCGGCGACCGCGAACACGGCCAGTGCGGGGAGCAGGGAAGGACGGAGCAGCATGTCGAGCCTCAAACCATATTTGTGGCTGACAGCGATACTACGCGCTTGTGCGGCGGGCGTCTGCGCCTGATCCTGTCTGCCTTGGCGAGGAACAGACGATGGACGGAGGCAGGACATGAATGCGATCCCACAGGCGGCCGAGCGCGACTGGCGCACGCCGCTGGAATTGACCCTGCTGGGCGCCATCTGGGGCTGCTCGTTCCTGTTCATGCGGGTGGCGGTGCCGTCGTTCGGCCCATTCGCGCTGGTCGAGGTGCGGCTGGCGCTGGGCGCGCTGGTGCTGCTGCCGTTCCTGTGGCGCGCCCGCGCGCAGTTCCCGCCGCGCCGCTGGCTGTGGCTGGCGCCGATCGGCCTGATCAATTCGGCGCTGCCGTTCGTGCTGTTTGCCTATGCCGCCGAGCAGGCGCCGGCTGCGATCGGTGCGATCTGCAATGCGATGACGGTGCTGTTCGCCGCGCTGATCGCGTTCCTGTTCTTCGGCGAGAAGATCGGCATGCGCCGTGCCGGGGCGCTGCTGGTCGGCTTCGCCGGCGTGGTGGTGCTGGCCACGGCCAAGGTTTCCGGCCTGAGCATCGGCACCGCAGTGCTGGCCGGTGCGGCGGCATCGCTGCTGTACGGCCTGGGCGTGAACCTGGTGAAGCGGCACATGACCGGGTTGCCGTCGGCCGCCGCCGCGGCGGCAACGCTGTCGTGCGCCTCGCTGTGGATGCTGCCGATGGCGGTCAGCCACTGGCCGCAGGCGGCGATCCCGCTGAAGGCCTGGGGCGCTGCGATCGCGCTGGGCGTGGCCTGTACCGGCTTGGCGTTCCTGATGTTCTATCGCCTGATCGGTCGTATCGGCCCGTCGCGGGCGTCGACGGTGACCTACCTGATTCCGTTGTTCGGTGCGGCGTTTGCGTGGTTGTTCCTGGGGGAGGCGGTGACGGTGCAGATGTTGATTGCGGGTGTGTTGATTCTGGGTAGCGTGGCGGTGAGTCAGAAGGGCTGAGACGTTTTTTGCACGTGGCACGTGCTGAAGGTGCTTCACTGTTCATGGGCGTTACTTTTCTTTGTACGCAAAGAAAAGTAACCAAAAGAAACGTTCCGCCGGCCGCGAGCCGGTGCTGCGCACCGGTGCCCTGCGCTCCTCCGCCCGTCGAGGGACGGCGCGGGAACTCGCTGCGCTCAGACACCCGCGCCTCTTCGCCCTCGCCGGACCTGCGGTGCTCGGCTCGCTCAAGGCGGACTGGAAGGTCAAGATCAACAGCAAGAGCATCCACGCATGGCGTGGATCTACTGGGTGCAGCTGTGGCCTTTGAACTGGGTCCGCCTTGAGCGAGCCGAGCATCGCAGGGGAATCAGGGGCGAAGAGGTGCCGATGTCTGAGCGCAGCGAGTTCGGCACCGTCCCCTGATTCACCGAGAAGCGCAGGGGACCGGCGTGCGAAGCACGGCGGCTCGCGACCCGGCGGCGCGTTTCTTTTGGTTACTTTTCTTTTCGCGCGAAAAGAAAAGTGACGCCCATGAACAATGAAGCCCCTTCAGCACGCGCCTCGCGCAGAATCCGCGACGGCGTTACTTCACCGGCACCGGAATATTGCAGAGATCGATATGCCCCGCCGGGCGCTTGTAGAAATCATCCACGCGATTGCGTCGCGCCTCCACCGTATCGGCAAAGGTCTTCGAGTCGGTACGCAGTACCTGGATCGGCGTGCGCTCGGCCGCCGGCACATCGCTGGCGCGGCGGATCGACATGATCGGCGTACGCAGCTTCGGGTCGGTGTAGAAGCCCATCGGCGCCGGTCCGCGCGGCGTTGCGCTGAGCAGCTCCATGCCCTTCAGCACGCGACCAACCAGCGTGATGTTGCGGTCGAGCTGGCGCGGTGACTGCCCGGTCACCACGTACAGTTCGGCGCCGATGCTGCTGTCTTCCTCGTTGCTGCGGCCGGCACCGAGCATGCCGTAGCAGTGCGCCAGCCAGGTCTTGCCGGCCTGCGGGTCCTGGCCGACCGGGAAGCCGTCGACGAATCCGGTCTGCGCGGCCCAGCCATCGCGATCCGGCAGCACGTTGACCTTCAGGCCGGCGCTGGCGCGTTCGAACTCGGCCGGCAGCTTGCGCGCGGCGCTGCCGAACGGCCTGGCCTTGGCCGCGTCATCGGCGTCGGCATCGCCGAACTGCACCACGAAGTTGTCCTGCGAGCGGTAGATGCTGGCGCCGTCCCAGAAATGCTCGTGGGCGAAGGTCTGGATGTTGGCGACATGGCGCGGGGCGAACTGCGGTGCCAGCTCGATGATCACCCGCCCGGCCGGCAGGTCCATGTACAGCAGGTTGGCCGGGTCGGGGGTGCGCCAGTCGCTGGCGGCCGAAGCGTCCAGGATCTGCTGCGGGCTGCGGTAGGGCGTGGCCGCGCTGGCCACGGCGGGCAGCAGGAAGGCGAGGGCGAGGGCGGTCAGGGCAAGGCGACGACGGTGCGGCATGGAAACCCCGGAACATGAACGAGGCTTCGATTCTGCGCGAGCAATTCGGTCACGCCAACCGGCAGAGTGACTAACGACACATTCGCTATACCGAACTTCGCACTACTGTGGACTTCAACGTAGTGGAGGGCCGGCCATGTCCGAGGACGATGTCCACCTGAAGAAGTTCCAGAAGGAGCTCAGCGTCGGAACGGTGTCGCTGGCCCTGCTGGCGGTGCTGGCCCGGGCCGGGGAGCCGCTGTACGGCTACCTCATTGCCAAGGAGCTGGAGCGGGTGGGCGAGGGCGTGCTGAGCGGCAAGCAGAGCGCGCTGTACCCGGTACTGCGCAACCTGGAGGGCGCCGGCCTGCTGGAAAGCCATGTGGAGCCGTCCAGCAGCGGGCCGCCGCGACGCTACTACCGCATCAATGAACGTGGCCGCGAGGTGCTGGCGCAGTGGCGCCAAGCGTGGCAGGCCACCCGTGATTCCGTCGATTCCGTGTTGGAGGGGGTACCGCAATGAACGACCCGAGCCTGGCAGGCCGTGCCCTGCCCACCACCATTCCGCAGTACCTGGCGCAGCTGCGCGCGGCGCTGGAGGGCGCCGATCCGGCGATGGTGCAGGACGCGCTGTACGACGCCGAGGAATACCTGCGTTCGGAGCTGGCAGCACAGCCCGGCCGCAGCGAGGCCGAGGTGATCGCCGATGTTGCCGGCAGCTATGGCGCGCCGGACGAAGTGGCCGACATCTACCGCGAGACCGAAGTGACGGTGAACCGCGCGCTGCGTACGCCGCGTGCGGATACCGCGCCGGTACTGCGTGCCGCCGCCGAAGCCAGCGGCGTCGAACCGGCTGCGCCGCCGCCGGCGCCAGTGCAACGCTCACTGCTGGCGCGCTTCTTCGGCGTGGTGGCCGATCCGCATACCTATGGCGCGCTGTTCTACATGCTGCTGTCGCTGGCCACCGGCATCTTCTTCTTCACCTGGGTGGTGACCGGCCTGTCGCTCTCGCTCGGCCTGTTGATCCTGATCGTCGGGATTCCGCTGACCGTGCTGTTCTTCGGCTCGGTGCGCGGGCTGGCGCTGCTGGAAGGGCGGCTGGTGGAAGCATTGCTGGGCGAGCGCATGCCGCGCCGTCCGCGCTACACCGACCGTAGCCGCACGTGGCTGCAGCGCATCGGCGACATGTTCACCGATGGCCGTACCTGGCTGACCCTGCTGTACTTCGTGCTGATGCTGCCGTTGGGCGTGGTCTACTTCACCATCGCGGTGACGCTGCTGTCGCTGTCACTGGGGTTCATCTGGGCGCCGGTGGCCGCGCTGTTCAGCGGTGACATTCCGGGTGTCTACGTCGATGGCGTGAACGTGCTGCCGATGGCCGCCTCGCCGCTGGTGGGCATCGTGATCGCAGCCGTGGGCGTGCTGCTGCTGCTGTTGACGATGCACCTGGCACGGGGCATCGGCAAGCTGCACGGGCTGATTGCCAAGAACCTGCTGGTGCGGTTGTAACAGGCCAGGGGTCGGATCCCTGTTCGCAGAACAGGGCTCTGACCCCGGATCCCATCATGCTGGGTCAGAGCTCTTTCCGTTGGAAAGGGATCCGACCCCACCGCGGGGAGTTACCCCGCCTTTCGCCGCAACGGAGTGACGTTGCTCTTCTTCTTCGTGGCCTTTGCCGCCGGTGCCTCGGCATGCGCAGCGAAGAAGTCGCGGACCTTCGGGTACACCACTTCGCGCCAGCGACGGCCGCTGAAGATGCCGTAGTGGCCGGCGCCTTCGACGATGAAATGCTCGCGGCGGTCAGCAGCAATGCCGGTGCACAGCGCCTGCGCTGCTTCGGTCTGGCCGAGGCCGGCGATGTCGTCCAGTTCGCCCTCGATGCTCAGCAGCGCGGTATCGCGGATCGCCGACGGATCGACCTTCTCGCCATTGACCACCCACTCGCCACGCGGCAGCAGGAAGTCCTGGAACACCACGCGGATGGTATCCAGGTAGTACTTGGCCGGCATGTCCAGCACCGCGTTGTACTCGTCGTAGAAGCGACGGTGCGCGTCGGCGTCTTCCAGGTCGCCCTTGACCAGGTCGGTGTAGAAATCCCAGTGCGAACTGAAGTGGCGGCTGGGGTTCATCGACAGGAAGCCGGCGTGCTGCAGGAAGCCCGGGTACACGCGGCGGCCGGCGCCGGGATAGCTGGCCGGCACGGTGTGGATGACGTTGTTCTCGAACCACGACAGCGGGTTCTGCGTGGCCAGGTTGTTCACTGCGGTCGGGCTGCAGCGTGCATCGATCGGGCCGCCCATCATCACCAGGGTGCGCGGTGTCGGCTCGCCACGGCTGGCCATCAGTGAAACCGCGGCCAGCACCGGTACCGTCGGCTGGCACACGCTGACCACGTGCAGGCGTTCGACGCCCAGATGGCGGATGAACTCCTGGATGTAGGCGATGTAATCGTCCAGGCCAAACTCGCCTTCGTTGACCGGCACCATGCGCGCGTCCACCCAGTCGGTGACGTACACACGGTGGTCGCGCAGCAGCGTGCGCACGGTATCGCGCAGCAACGTGGCGTGGTGCCCGGACAGCGGTGCCACGACCAGCACGAACGGCTGGTTGAGCATGGTGTGCAGCTGTTCGGCTTCATTGCTGTGGCGCTTGAAGCGCAGCAGCTTGCAGAACGGCTTGCTCACTTCCTCGTGCACGACGATCGGCACGCGCTCGCCGTCGACCTCGATTTCGTTGATGCCCCACTCGGGCTTCTCGTAATCCTTGCCGATGCGGTGGAACAGCTCATTGACCGCCGCCAGACGATCGGCGCCGGGCATCTGCGACCACCAGTGGCCCGGGTTGGCGAAGAATCTGGCGTTGGCCTGGGCCTGGTGCACCCAGGGGGCGAGCAGGTTGCGGGTCAGTTCGTGCAGTTGATAGAGCATGACGACCGAATATGTATGGTCATATGTTGCCGCGCAGCATATCCCATCCGGGTGTCCCGCAGGTTAAGTTGGCTGAAAATAATGAATCCGGATTCACATCCGTTCCAGCGCGGCGGCATCGCCTGCCAGGGCGGGGCCGAGCCAGCAGTGCGACCCTACCGGCTGCAGGCCGTGCCGGGCCAGCGTCCGCCGATACCAGCGTGCTGGGCGGGCCTGGAAGCCGTCGTGGTCGCCTTCGAACGCGTCCTCGGCGGCGAAGGTCTCCAGGAAGGCCACACCGCCGGTCAGCTCGGCCACGCCGGACAGGCCGGCGCGCAGCTCGCGGTCGGGCACGTAGTGCATCACGTCCGAACACACCAGCAGGTCGACCGGGGCGCAGGGCCGCAGCCAGGCGAAGTCGCCGAAGCTGGCCAGGTGCAGGTTGCGGGTGCGGCCATAGCGGCGCACAGCGTACTCGCTGCTGTCGAAGCCCAGGTATTCGACCTTCGGACGCAGCTTCAGCAGCGGTGCGCGCCAGGCGCCTTCGCCGCAGCCGATGTCCAGCACATTGCGGATCGGTCGTTCGAGGTAGTACTCGGCACTGGCCACCGCCAGGGCAACCTTGCGCGCCAGGCGGGCGCTGCCGCCGATGTCGGCGCGGCGGTACCAGCGTTGGAAGTAGGCGGCGTCGTAGGTCTTGTCCATGGGGCGGTGCGCGATCGGGGAAAACGGTGCCTATCGTACGGCGTGGCGCCCCCGGGTGTGGCGGACCCGCAGTAGAGCCACGCCATGCATGGCTGTCCTGATGCGGCGATTGGACGCGGCAGCCACCCAGGAGGTGGCTCTACTGCGACAATAGGCGCCCATCTACGCCAGCCGCCGGAGCGAGCGCATGCAGAGCTACTACTGGGTCAAGACCTTCCACATCGTATTCGTGGTGGCGTGGATGGCCACGGTGTTCTACCTGCCGCGCATCCTGGTCAACCTGGCCGAGACCGCAGGCCAGCCGGCGGTGACCGAGCGCCTGCAGCTGATGGGCCTGCGCCTGTACCGTTTCGGCCACTCGATGTTCGGCCTGGCCTTTGTGCTGGGCCTGGTGCTGTGGCTGGGCTACAAGGTCATCCCGGATTTCCCGACCATGGTCGCGCCGGGCGGCGCTGGCTGGCTGCACGCCAAGCTGGGCCTGGTGGTGGTGCTGCTGGTGTATTTCAGCTGGATCGGCCGTCTGTTGAAGGGCGTGGCCAAGGGCAGGGCGCTGCCGTCGTCGCGCGCGCTGCGCTGGATCAACGAGATCCCGCTGCTGGCGTTCATTCCGATCGTGTGGCTGGTGCTGGCCAAGCCGTTCTGAACGGGGCGCGCAGCGCATCGCACAGATGCATCCACGCATGGCGTGGATCTACTGGGTGCAGCTGTGGCGTTTGATGTTCAGGTCCGCCATGAGCGAGCCGAGCATCGCAGGTGAAACAGGGGCGAAGAGGCGCCGATGTCTGAGCGCAGCGAGTTCGGCGCCGTCCCCTGATTCACCGAGAAGCGCAGGGAACCGGTGCGTGGCACCGGCTCGCGTTCGGCGGCGTGTTCTTTGGTTACTTTCTTGCACGAGCAAGAAAGTAACAAGCCGATGAATCAGGCCGCTTCGTACGTACCGTAACTGCGCAGGCGCGCGTAGCGCTGCTCCAGCAGCTGTTCGGTGGACAGCTTCTCCAGCGCGTCCAGCTCGTTCAGCAGCACGGCCTTCAGGCGCTTGGCCATCTGCGTCGGGTTGCGGTGGGCGCCACCGGTGGGCTCGCGCACGACCTTGTCGACCAGGCCCAGGCTCTTCAGGCGCGGCGCGGTCAGGCCCAGCTGCTCGGCCGCTTCCTTGGCCTTGCCCGCGTCCTTCCACAGGATCGAGGCGCAGCCTTCCGGGGTGATGGTCGAGTACACCGCGTATTCCAGCATCACGGTGCGGTCGCCCACGCCCAGCGCCAGCGCGCCGCCGGAGCCGCCTTCACCGATCACGGTGCAGATGATCGGCACCTTCAGCTCGGCCATCTCGATCAGGTTGCGCGCGATGGCCTCGGACTGCCCGCGCGATTCGGCGTCGATACCCGGCCAGGCGCCGGCGGTGTCGATCAGGGTCAGCACCGGCAGGCCGAAGCGCTCGGCCATCTTCATCAGGCGCAGCGCCTTGCGGTAACCCTCCGGCTTGGGCATGCCGAAGTTGCGCTTGATCTTTTCCTTGGTATCGCGGCCCTTCTGGTGGCCGATCACCATTACCGCGCGGCCATTGATGCGGGCCAGGCCGCCCATGATCGCCTTGTCGTCGGCGAAGGCGCGGTCACCGGCCAGCTCCTGGAACTCATCGAACATGACGCGGATGTAGTCGGCGGTATACGGACGCGACGGGTGCCGGGCCAGCTGCAGCACCTGCCACGAGGTCAGGTTGCGGAAGATCTGCGCGGTGCGCATGCGCAGCTTGTCCTGCAGCGCGTGCACTTCCGCCTCGACATTGACCGCCGGCCCGGCACTGGCGTTGCGCAGTTCCTGGATCTTGGCTTCCAGGTCGGCGATGGGTTGCTCGAAGTCGAGGTAGTTCGGATTCATCGGAAGCCGTCGTGTAAAGAAGGGGGCAATTCTAGCCGAATGCGTGCAAACCACCCGTACGCCTTCGTCTGGAAGGCGACGGTAGCGCAGCCGGGCAGGCGGCGCCAGTCAGCTCAGGGCACCACCAGGGCGCTGCGGCCCATCAACTGGCTGCGCCGGGAAACGAAGTCGTTGTAGGCCTCGTTGGCCTCCCGGCCCAGGCCGCTGCCCAGGGCGGCGGTAGCCGAGGTGAAGGCCATCTGCGCGTCGAAGTCCTGCTTGCGCAGGGCCTTCTGTTCATCGGCGGTGGTGGCCTTCAGCCAGCGGGCATAGACCTCGCGCAGCGGCGCGGCGTGCGCCTCGAAGGCGGGGTCGAGTGCCGGCAGGCTGGCCGGGGCCGGTTCCAGGCTGAACGCCGGGGCCACGTAGCCGGCCGGCTGTTCGCGCTTGAATGCACCGGGTTCGCCCATGCCTTCTTCGACGTAGGCGATGAAATCCGGTGCCGTGAACACCTTGGCCACGATCTGGCCGCCGCTGGCGTCGACGTGGGCCACCACCTTTTCCGTCGGGAAGGGTTCGCGCACGCCGTAGGTCCAGGTCTTGTCGATGAACAGTTCGTGGGTCTTCTCGAACGGGCCCTCGAAGTCGACGCCGCCCAGCTCGATGCCGGCCTTGCCGGTGCCGAAGTTCTTCAGCTTGCTCTCGTCGGTGACATAGACCTCGCGAGCGATCACGTACTCGCTCAGGGTCGGGTTGATCAGGCCGCCGCGGCCATCGACGTAGACGATGAAGCGCACATCGCCGAGCGTGTCGGTGTGCAGGCGATGCTCGCCAATGGCCAGCGAGACCGGGCGCGAGCCGTGCGCAGCCACTGGCAGGTCCTGGCCGTCGATGCTCAGCGCCAGCGGCGTGTCGGTCGGGTTGTCGATCTGGAACTCGATCTTCGACGGCGAGCAGGCGGCCAGCGCCAGTGCGGCAACGAACGGGAACAGCAGGGTCTTCATCGGCAATCGTCCTTGATGACTGGAACGGGAAAAACAGGAACACGAAGCAGCCAGCCTCAGCTGGCCCACGGCGGGCTGTAGCGCACCTTCAGCGTACGTACGGCCGGGTCGGCGCGCAGCGCCTCCATCAGCTTGGAATCGATGCGCACTGCGCTCTGCCCGGAGACATCCAGCATGCCGGCGACACCGCCGTGCGGGCCCTTCAGCAGCAGGTCCAGGCGCAGCGGCGTGCGCCCCGGGCGATGGCGGTCGAGCAGGGCATTGATGCGCTCCCAGACCGGGCGCTGCTGGCGCAGGTCCAGGCGCAGCGACAGCCGCGTGGCGTAGTTGGCGCACACTTCGTCGAAGTCCCAGCACTGGCGGATGCGCAACGCGAAGCCGCCGTTGAATTCGTCCTCACGCAGGCCACCCTTCACCACCAGGATGCGGTCCTTGGTCATCAGGTGGCCGAACTCGGCCATCGCATCGGAGAACGCGCTGCACTCCACCCGGCCGCGACCGTCCTCCAGCTGGATGAAAATCTGGCTTTCGCCCTTGCGGCGCACGCCGACCACCTGGCCGGCCAGCACGGTCTGCACTTCCGGGCGCCAGCGCTTCTCGCCGCCACCGCCGCCGCTGTTGGCGCTCCAGATTTTCTCCACCGAACCCAGGTCGTTGCCGACCAGATCGCGCACATCGTCGCGCCAGGGATCGAACGGGTGGCCGCTGAGGTAGAAGCCCAGCGTATCGCGCTCGCCGTTGAGGCGCTGCAGCAGCGGCCATTCTTCGGCTTCCGGCAGGTCCAGCTGGATCGAAACGGTGCTCGGATCGGGCCCGCCAAACAGCGAATTCTGCCCGGACGCACGCTCGCGTGCCATCTGGTCGGTGGCCTTGATCACTTCCGGCAGCTGCAGCATCAGCGAGGCACGGTTGCGGCCGAGTTCATCGAGCGCGCCACAGTTGATCATCGCTTCCAGCGTGCGCCGGTTGAGCTTGGCCGAGCCGACGCGGGTGCAGAAGTCCAGCAGATCCTTGAACGGTCCGCCCTTCAGTCGTTCCTCGACCACCGCTTCGCAGGCGCCCTGGCCGACGCCCTTGATCGCGCCCAGACCGTACTGGATCGTGTCCGGCGTGACCGCTTCGAACATGAAGGCCGACTGGTTCACCTTCGGCGGCAGCACGGTCAGGCCGAGGTTGCGCACCTCGTCGAGGAAGCCAACCACCTTGTCGGTGTTGTCCAGGTCCGAAGACAGCGTGGCCGCCATGAACTCGGCCGGGTAATGGCGCTTCAGCCAGGCGGTCTGGTAGCTGACCAGTGCGTATGCAGCGGCGTGCGACTTGTTGAAGCCATAGCCGGCGAACTTCTCCATCAGGTCGAAGATTTCGTCGGCCTTGGGGCCGTCGACGCCGCCCTTGGCTGCACCTTCGCGGAAGATCTCGCGATGCTTGGCCATTTCCGCCGGCACCTTCTTGCCCATCGCGCGTCGCAGCAGGTCAGCGCCGCCCAGCGAGTAGCCGCCGACGATCTGCGCCATCTGCATCACCTGCTCCTGGTACACCATGATGCCGTAGGTGTCCTTCAGGATCGCTTCGGTGCGCGGATCGGGATAGATGATCTCTTCCTGGCCGTGCTTGCGCGCGTTGAAGGAGGGAATCAGATCCATCGGGCCGGGGCGATACAGCGACACCAGCGCGATCAGGTCTTCGAAGCGGTCGGGGCGCGCGTCCTTCAGCAGGCGGCGCATGCCCGAGGACTCGAACTGGAACACCGCGCCGGTGTTGCCGTTGGCGAAGATGTCCTTGTAGGTGGGCGCATCGTCGAGCGGGATCGCGGCAATGTCGACCGGCGGAATGCCCGCGCGTTCGTGGCGCTTGTTGATCGCCTTCACTGCCCAGTCGATGATGGTCAGCGTGCGCAGGCCGAGGAAGTCGAACTTCACCAGGCCCACTTCTTCAACGTCGTTCTTGTCGAACTGGGTGACCGGGTTCTTGCCGAGCCCATTTTCGTCGTGTTCGGCGTACAGCGGGCAGAACTCGCTCAGCGGCTCGGGCCCGATCACCACGCCACCGGCGTGCTTGCCGGCGTTGCGGGTCAGGTCTTCCAGCTGCAGCGCCAGATCGATCAGGTCGCGGACATCGTCCTCGGTCTCATAGCGCTGGATCAGTTCGGCCGAGGCCATTTCCGAGCTCGGGCCTTCCTTGCCCTTGCCCAGCGCATCCTTCAGGTGGATGCCCAGGATGTTCGGGATCAGCTTGGAAACACCGTCGACCAGGCCATACGGGAAGCCGAGCACGCGGCCGGAGTCGCGCACCACCGCCTTGGCGGCCATGGTGCCGTAGGTGATGATCTGGCTGACGCGCTCGCGCCCGTACTTGCGGGCGACGTAGTCGATCACCTCGTCGCGGCGGTCCATGCAGAAGTCGATGTCGAAGTCGGGCATCGACACGCGTTCCGGGTTCAGGAATCGCTCGAACAGCAGGTTGTACGGCAGCGGGTCCAGGTCGGTAATCTTCAGCGCCCAGGCCACCAGCGAGCCGGCACCCGAGCCGCGGCCGGGACCGATCGGGATGCCCTGGTTCTTGCCCCACTGGATGAAGTCGGCCACGATCAGGAAGTAGCCGGGGAAGCCCATCTTGATGATGGTGTTGAGCTCGAACTCCAGGCGCTCGAAGTACTCCTCACGGGTCTTGCCCGGCGCCAGCGGATTCTTCTCCAGGCGCTCTTCCAGGCCGTCGCGCGACATCTTCTGGATCCAGGTGTCCAGGGTCTCGTCGTCGGGCACCGGGTAGTTGGGCAGGAAGTAGGTGCCCAGCCGCATCTCGATGTTGCAGCGCTCGGCCAGCGCCAGCGTGTTGTCGATCGCATCGGGGATGTCGGCGAACAGCGCGCACATCTCCTCGGCCGACTTCAGGTACTGCTGGTCGCTGTACTCGCGCGGACGCTTGGGATCGTCCAGCACGCGGCCGGTGGAAATGCACACGCGCGCTTCGTGCGCGCTGAAATCCGACGGCGACAGGAAGCGCACGTCATTGCTGGCGACCACCGGCAGGCCGCGCTGGCCAGCGGCCATCAGCGCGAACTGGTTGAAGGTTTCCTCGCCCTCGCGGCCGGTACGGGTCAGCTCCAGGTGCAGGCCATCGCCGAATACGCGCTGCCAGTCGGCCAGCTGCTGCTCGGCCAGTTCATGCTTGCCGTCCAGTGCCAGGCGCCCGGCCAGGCTCTGCCGGCCGGCCAGCGCGAACAGGTTGGCATTGCCGGCCTTCAGCCAGTCCGGGTGGATGGCCACGCCGCCTTCCGGGCGATGGCCTTCCATCCAGGCGCGGGTCAGCAGCCGCGACAGGCTCAGGTAGCCCTCGCGGTCGCGGCACAGCAGGGTCATCCGCCACGGGTCCTGGCCTTCCTCTGCGATCAGCACGTCGGCACCGGCGATCGGCTTGATGCCGACGCCTTCGGCGGCCTTGTAGAACTTGACCAGGGCGAACAGGTTGTTGAGATCGGTCACCGCCAGCGCGGGCAGGCCGAGCTCCACCGAGCGCGACAGCAGGTTGGCCTGCTTGGCCTTCTTCGGGTCCGCCTGGTCCGGCTTGGCCGGCACACGGATGGTGGAGTCCGCCAGCGAGAACTCGGTGTGGACGTGGAGATGTACGAAGCGGGAGTTGGACATGCCGGACCAGGTTGGAGCGCGCGGGCCCCGGGTGCTGACGGAGGTTCGTCGCCGGGGTCGGGAAGCGCTGGAATGCCCGGTCAGGGTAGCGAGGGCAGGGGGTTGCCACAAGGCTTGACAGGGGCACGGCGTGGCGCCGGATTCAGGCGTGCGGGAGGCCGCCTTCTGTAGCGCCGAGCCCATGCTCGGCTGTCCACAGCAGCCCAGCATGGGCTCGGCCCTACAACTCCAGCTGGCTCAGGCGATGGCCGCCGCCTGCGCCAGGTCCAGGCACTCACGCACCGGTGCGAAGCTGCGCCGATGCTCCACGCAGGGGCCGTGCTCGCGCAGGGCGGCGAGGTGGGCCGGAGTGCCGTAGCCCTTGTGCTGCTCGAAGCCGTATTGCGGGTGGCGGGCATGCACATCCTGCATGTAGCGGTCGCGCGAGACCTTGGCCAGGATCGATGCGGCCATGATTGCGCGGTCGATGCCATCGCCGCCGACCAGCGCCTG
The DNA here is from genome assembly GCF_037079935.1 of Stenotrophomonas maltophilia group sp. Smal12. Classification (NCBI taxonomy): domain Bacteria; kingdom Pseudomonadati; phylum Pseudomonadota; class Gammaproteobacteria; order Lysobacterales; family Lysobacteraceae; genus Stenotrophomonas; species Stenotrophomonas maltophilia group sp. Smal12. The sequence goes on from NZ_JBAWUK010000023.1 coordinate 38,448, forward strand.
CGCCGGCAGCACCAGGCCCTTGGGCACCACATTGCCGTCGGTGCGGGCGAAGCCGGCCACATGGGCGACCGCTGCAACGACGTCACGCATGCCCTGCAGGGTGGCCTGGTAGATGTTCAGGCGGTCGATGGTGTCCACGTCCACCAGCACCACGTGCCAGGCCAGGGCGCGCTCGATGATGCGGTCATGCAGCTGCTCGCGGCGGGCAGCGGTCAACTGCTTGGAATCATCCAGGCCGTTGATTCGTGGCCGCGCCGGGTCGAACACCACCGCCGCCACCGCCACCGGCCCGGCCAGCGGGCCACGCCCGGCCTCGTCGACGCCGGCCACAAGACGCTCCGGCTCGACCACGGCCACGCCGTCGAACAGGGTCAGGCTGGCTGCGGCGGCGTGACGGCGGCTCATGCCTGGGCCTGGTCGCGCATCAGCAGCTCGCCGACGGCATCGGCGGCACGCGCCGAGGCGTTGCGTCGCAGGCGTTCGTGCAGGCGCACGTAAGTGTCCTGCAGGTCGCTCACCCGCTGCGGGTGGTCGAACCACTGCTGGATGGCCGCGGCCAGCCTGTCCGGCGTGCAGTCGTGCTGCATCAGTTCCGGTGCCAGGTCCTGCCCGGCCAGGATGTTGGGCAGGGCGAAGCGGTCGACCTTGATCAGGCCAAGCGCCTTCACCAGTCGATAGGTCAGTTCGTTGACACGGTAACCGACCACCATCGGCCGCTTCACCAGCATGGCCTCCAGGGTCGCGGTACCGGAGGCCAGCACCACCACGTCGGCGGCGATCATCGCGTTGCGCGCCTGGCCGTCCAGCACGTGCGAGTAGGCCACCGGCAGCGCCGAGCGCGACAGCTGTTCTTCGATCAGCTGCCTGCAGGCCGGGTTGGCGGCAGGCACCACCACATGCAGGCCCGGAATGCGTTCGGAGACCTGCCAGGCCGCTTCGAAGAACGGCTCGCCCAGGCGCGAGATCTCGCCGAGGCGGCTGCCCGGCAACACCGCCAGCACCTTGGCCGAGGCCGGCAGGCCGAGCGCGGCGCGTGCTTCCTCGCGGTTGCCCTGCAGCGGAATGTCATCGGCCATCGGGTGGCCGACGAAGCGCGCGTCGATGCCGTGCCGGGCATAGATCGGCGGCTCCATCGGGAACAGGCACAGCACCAGGTCGGCGCTGCTGCCGATCTTCTCGGCGCGCTTTTCGCGCCAGGCCCAGACTGACGGGCTGACGTAATGCACGGTGCGCACGCCGCGCTGTTTCAGCCAGCGCTCGATGCCCAGGTTGAAGTCGGGGGCGTCGATGCCGATGAACACGTCCGGCTGCCAGTCCAGCGCACGCTGGCGGAACGCCGAGCGCAGCTTGAGCAGGCGTGGCAGGTGGCGCAGCACTTCGGTCAGGCCCATCACCGCCAGCTCGCTGGCATCGTGCCAGGTCTGGCAGCCGGCGCTGCGCATGGCATCGCCGCCGATACCGGCGAACTCGGCATTCGGGAAGCGCGCCTTCAGTTCACGCACCAGGCCCGCACCGAGCAGGTCGCCGGAGGCTTCACCGGCAACCAGCGCGATCCGCAACGGGCGCTCGCTGAGCACCCGCTGTGCGGGATCGCTGCCGGCCATCGAGGCCAGCGGGATCACCGCGGCGCCGGCCGGCGCCTGGCCGGTCGAGCTGCTCATCGCAGCAGGGGCCTCTCGGCATGCTCGATGAAGTCCAGCATCGCCTTCACGTCGTCGCTGTCACGCGCCTGTTCGGTCAGCTGCACCTTGGCCTCTGCCAGCGGCAGGCCCGCAACGTACAGCGTGCGGTACGCACGCTTGATGGCCGAAATGCGGTCAGCGTCGAAGCCGCGCCGCTTCAGGCCTTCGCTGTTGATGCCACGCGGGCGTCCCAGCGAATCGGTGCCGACCATGGTGAACGGCGGTACATCACCATTGGTCAGCGCGCCCATGCCGAGGAAGGCATGCGCGCCGATGCGGCAGAACTGGTGGGCACCGGCGAAGCCGCTGATGATCACGTAGTCGCCCACGGTCACGTGGCCAGCCAGAGTGGTGTTGTTGGAGAACACGCAGAAGTTGCCGACATGGCAGTCGTGTGCCACGTGCGTGTAGGCCAGCATCCAGTTGTCGTTGCCGATGGTGGTGATGCCGCCGCCGCCGCCGGTGCCACGGTTGAGCGTGACGAACTCGCGGAACACGTTGCGATCGCCGATCACCAGTTCGGTACGCTCGCCGCCGAACTTCTTGTCCTGCGGCTCGCCACCGATCGCGGCATGGCCGACGAAGCGGTTGTCGCGGCCGATCCGGGTCGGGCCGTGGATGCTGCAATGGGGGCCCACCACCGTGCCGGCACCGATTTCAACGTCGGGGCCGATCAGGGTGAAGGCGCCCACCTGGACATCGTCGGCCAGGCGTGCGGCCGGGTCGATGACGGCGGTGGGGTGGATCCGCGGTGCGTTGTCAGTCATTGCTGCCTCCAGTGGATCAGCCCTTGGCGCCGGCACACATGACCTCGGCCGACGCGACGACTTCGCCGTTGACCTTGGCTTCGCCGTAGTACCAGCCCATGTTGCGGATCAGGCGCTTCATCTGCACGTCCAGCATCAGCACGTCACCGGGCACGACCTGCTTGTTGAAGCGGGCGTTTTCCACCTTGACCATGTAGAACAGCTTGGACTGCGCATCGCGGCCGAGCGTGAGCTGGGTCATGACACCGCCAGCCTGCGCCAGCGCTTCGATGATCAGCACCCCGGGCATGATCGGGCGGCCCGGGAAGTGGCCCTGGAAGAACGGCTCGTTGATGCTCACGTTCTTCTGCGCCAGGATCCGCTTGGCCTCGACGTCGAGTTCGAGCACCCGGTCCACCAGCAGGAACGGGTAGCGATGTGGAAGCAGTTCCTGGATCTGGCAGACGTCGATCGGAAGCTGCAGCGAATCGTTCATTCTTTCTCCTTGCCAGCAGCCAGAACGCGGCGAGCCAATGCGTCCAGCTGCTTGAAGCGCGCGGCGTTCTTGCGCCACGTGCGGTTGTCGGTCAATGGGGTGCCGGACGAGTACTCGCCCGGCTCATGGATCGAGTTGCGGACCACCGACTTGCCGGTGATCACGACCTTGTCGCAGATCTCGAGGTGGCCGACCACGCCAACGTGGCCGCCGAGCAGGCAGTAACGGCCGATCTTGGCGCTGCCGGCGATGCCGGTGCAGCCGGCAATGGCCGAGTGGGCGCCGATCTGCACGTTGTGGGCAATCTGCACCAGGTTGTCCAGGCGAACGTCCTCGGCAAGGACGGTGTCTTCCAGCGCGCCACGATCAACACAGGTATTGGCGCCGATCTCGCAGTCATCGCCGATGCGGACGCCGCCGAGCTGCGGCACCTTGATCCACTTGCCGGCGTCCATCGCCAGGCCGAAGCCATCGGCGCCGAGCACGGCACCGGGATGCACGCGCACGCGCTTGCCCAGCCTGACCCGGGTGACCAGGGTGACCCGTGCGATCAGCTCACAGCCGGAATCCAGGCTGCAGTCCTCGCCGATCACGCTGCCGGTGCCGATGATGCAGTTCTCGCCGACGACGCTGCGCGCACCCACCGAGACGAACGGGCCGATATGGGCGCTGGCCGCGACCTGGGCGCTGGGATCGATCACTGCGCTGGGATGGATGCCCGGCGGGCGGGTCGGCGCGATGTCGAACAGTGCGGCAATCTTGGCGAAGGTGGTGTACGGGTCCTTGGCGACGAGCGCGGCGCCGGGAGCGGACTCGGCGTCGTCGGCACGCAGCACCACCAGCGAGGCCTGGCTGTCGGCCAGCTGGGCGCGGTAGCGCGGGTTGGCAAGGAAGGTCAGCTGGCCAGGACCGGCATGGGCGAGGGTGGCCACGCCATGGATGGCGGTAGCGGGATCGCCATGGACCTGCAGGCCGAACTGCTCGGCGAGTTTCTGGGCGGTGTAGGTGGGAGTGTTCACGGCGGGAGTTTAACGTGTGACGCCATTTCGGTCATGCAGGGTCAAAAGCGGCGCCTGCCTGATGTCCCGGGGTGATGGCGCAGGGGGCTGCCCAGGACACGCCGTAAACCCATCCCTGGGGGCTCGATGGCGCCATTCATGGCGCCAACGGTCCTGGTCAGCCCCCTGCGCCATCACCAGATGATTTCACGCGAGCGCGGGAAGTAACGGCGGCGAGCAAGTAAAACGGAAACGCCGGGCAATGCCCGGCGCTTCGCGCCCCGTCTGGTGGAGAGCCCCCCTTTGTTAAGGGGGGCGCGCCCCTGGGAATCGCAGGAGCGATTCCCAACGTTGCTATGCAACGGCCCGAAGGGCGCATGCCATGGATGGCATGCGTAGCGGCGCGGGGGATAGGTGGAATGCGGGGGCAGTTCTGGCGAACCGCCCCGCGGTTCGTCAGAACTGCCCACCGAACGTGAATTGCAGGCGCTCGATCTTGTCATCGTCTTCCTTCTTCAACGGGAAGGCATAGCTGATCGAGATCGGGCCGACCGGGGCGCGCCACAGCAGGGCCACACCGGTGGATACGCGCAGCTCGTTGGCCTTGAAGTTGTCCACGCCGGTATACACGTTGCCGAAGTCGACGAAGGCCGACACGCGCGCCGACGGGCTGTCGAACAGGCGCGGGAAGTAGGCTTCCACCGAACCGACGGTCTTCAGCGAACCACCCAGCGGCTGGCCTTCCGGATAACCAGTGGTGACTTCGCGCGGGCCGAGGGTGTTGTCCTCGAAGCCGCGTACCGAGTTGGTACCACCGGCGTAGAAGTTCTCGAAGAACGGCAGGCCGCTGGCGGTGACGGTGCGGGTGGTGCCATCCGGATTGGTCAGCGTACGGGTGTAGTCCTTGCCGTAGGCATCGCCGTAGCCGATTTCGGCGCGGGTGTTGATCACCAGCGACGGCATGATCGGCCAGTACTTGCTGATCTGGTAGTTCAGCTTGTAGTACTCGATGGTCGAACCCGGCAGCGTGGTTTCCAGGCCCACGCGCTGGTAGGTACCGCGGGTCGGCATGAAGTAGTCGTTGCGCGAGTCGCGCGCCCAGCCCAGCTCGGTGCGCCAGGCATGGAAGGTGCGCTTACCGACGGCGTTGATGTAGTCGATGATCGACTGCGGGGTGGAGCCCTGGTAGGTGGTGATCTGGTTGCTGTCGATGCCGAACATCAGCGAGACGGTGTCGGTCTCGGTCAGCGGCACGCCGAACACCACCTGCGCGGCACCGTTGGTGCTGTTGTACTGCGCGGTGTTGAAGTCGGAGTAATCCAGTTCGCGCCAGGACAGGTTGTAGCCCAGCGACACGCCGTCATCGGTGAAGTACGGATTGGTGTAGCTGAAGCCGTAGCGCTGCAGGTAGCTGCTGCGCGAGGCTTCGACCGACACGCGGTTGCCGCCGCCGAGGAAGTTGTTCTGCGACAGCTGCACCGAGGTGGTCATGCCGTAGGACTGCGAGTAGCCCAAGCCGAACACGAAGCTGCCCGAGGTGGTTTCCTTGACGTTGTAGACGACGTCGACCTGGTCGTTGCTGCCGCTGACGGCCGGGGTCTCCACTTCCACCGATTCGAAGTAGCCCAGGCGCTGCAGGCGGATCTTGGAGCGGTCGATCGCGGCCTGCGAATACCAGCTGTTCTCGAACTGGCGCATTTCGCGACGCATCACTTCATCGGACGTGCGGGTGTTGCCGCGGAACAGGATGCGGCGCACCGACACGCGCGGGCCGGGCACGACCTGCATGTTGATGGCCACGGTCTGCTCGGCGCGGTTGGTGGTCGGGATCGGATTCACCTTGGCGAACGCGTAGCCGATGTTGGACAGCGAATTGGTGATGGTGTCCGAGCTGAATTCCAGCAGGGCACGCGAGAACGTGTCGCCGGACTTCTGGATCACCATGCGCTCGACGTCCTCCTGCGGGAGGATGGTGTCGCCGCTGACCTTGATCTCGGAGATCTTGTACTGCGCGCCCTCGGTCACGCCCGCGGTCAGGAACATGTCGCGCTTGTCGGGGCTGATCGAGACCTGGGTGGAATCGATGCTGAAATCGACGTAGCCGCGATCCAGGTACCAGGAGTTGAGCTTTTCCAGGTCGCCGGACAGCTTTTCCTTGGAGTACTGGTCGTCACGGCGGTACCACGACGCCCAGTTGTGCTCCTTGGACTCCCAGGTCTCCAGGATGTCCTTGCTCTCGAACTTTTCGGTGCCCACCAGGTTGACGTGGCGGATCTTGGCGGCCTTGCCTTCCTTGATGGCGATGGCGATGTCCACGCGGTTGCGGTCCAGCGGGCTCACCGTCGGGGTGATGTCGACGTTGTACTTGCCACGGTCGTTGTACTGGCGACGCAGTTCCTGGGTCACGCGGTCCAGGCTCAGGCGATCGAAGGTGCCGCCCTCGGTCAGGCCGATGTCGGACAGGCCCTTGAGCAGCTGGTCGGACTTGATGTCCTTGTTGCCGGTCACGGTCAGTTTGTTGATCGCCGGGCGTTCCTTGACGGTCACCACCAGGATCGTGCCCTGGCGGTCCAGCTGCACGTCTTCGAAGAAGCCGGTCTTGTACAGGGCGCGGATCGTCTCGCCGACCTTGTTGTCGGTGATCGTCTCGCCGCGTTCCACCGGCAGGTAGGTGAACACCGTGCCCGAGCTGATGCGCTGCAGGCCATCGACGCGGATGTCGCTGACAGTGAAGGGCTCGGCTGCCTGGGCCAGGGCGGGAGCGCCGGTGACGGCGGCGAGGGCGAGGGCCAGCAGGCGGCGATTGGGGAGTCGCGTCATGTCACGTCCGGTAGGAAGGTCGATTTCATTGGTGCGGGATGCCGACGCTGTAGACGGCAACAACGTGGAAAAGTTCATCGCGGGACCAGGCCGAGGATGTCGTTGTAGAACGCCAACCCCATCAGCCCGGCCAGCAACGCCAGGCCGATGTATTGGCCGGCGGCGATGGCACGCTCGCTCAGCGGGCTGCCCTTGACCAACTCGATAAGGTAATACAGCAGGTGGCCGCCGTCCAAGATCGGGATCGGCAGCAGGTTGATGATGCACAGGCTGAGCGACAGCAGGGCAAGGAACTGCAGGAACCAGTCGAGGCCGCGCTTGGCCGAGACATTGGCCACGCGGGCGATGGTGACCGGCCCGGAAACGTTCTGCAGCGAGGCCTTGCCGGTCACGATGCGACCCATCATGCCCAGCGAGTCGGCGGCCAGGCGGCCGGTCTCGCGCACCGCCACGGTCACCGCATCCAGCGGGCCATAGCGCAGCAGGGTGTCATAGGCGGGACTGTAGCTGGTGGGGAAGCCGACGCCGATCTGCCAGACCGGATTGCCCTTGCCGTCCTTGCCCTGGCGCGGGGTGACTTCCAGCGCCAGGCGCTCGCCGCCACGCAGGACCTCGATCATTCCCGGCCCGCCGGCACGGCCCAGGGCCTGGATCTCGCCGATCACCTGGTCGACGCTGTCGATGCGCTGGCCGTCGATGGCCACGATCAGGTCGCCTGGCTGCAGTTGCCCTGCCACCACGGAGTCCGCAGTCAGCGACTCCACTTGCGCCGGCTGCAGCCACGACTGCCAGTGCAGGCCAGCCAGGATCGGCACCCGCCGCTCATCGAAACCCGCCGGCAGCTGCGACAGCGGCAGGGTGCGCGTGCGTACCTGGTCGGCCGTATCCAGCACTTCCAGCTTCACGTCGCGGCGGTCCATCGCGGCTGCGGTCAGCGCCATGCTGGCCTCGCCGAGGGTGACCACCTGGCGGTCGTCCACGCGCAGCACGCGGTCGCCGCTGGCCAGGCCGGCACTGGCGGCGATGCCGCTGACACGGCCGATGGTGGGCGAGTAATCCTGCTTGCCGATCACGAACATCGCCCACAGCAGCAGGATGCACAGCAGCAGATTGGCGATCGGGCCGGCGGCAACGATCGCGATACGCTGCCAGACGGTCTTGTGGTTGAAGGCCTGGCCGCGCTCGTGCGGGTGCACTTCGACCTCGCGTTCGTCGAGGAACTTCACGTAACCGCCCAGCGGGATGGCGGCGATGGCGAACTCGGTGCCGTGCCGGTTGCGGCGCGACCACAGCGGCCGGCCGAAGCCGACCGAGAAACGCAGGATCTTGACCCCGCACAGGCGCCCGACCCAGTAATGCCCGAACTCGTGAAAGGTGACCAGCAGCCCGAGGCTGACGATCATCCACCAGACCGATCCGATGAAGTCAGTCATGCAGGCTCACAGTGGTGGGCAAGGGCGGCGGCGTCATGCTGGGCGAGGCGGTCGTTCAGGCGGCGTCGATGGCGTTCAGGGTGAGCTGGCGTGCCCGCTGGTCGGCGGACAACAGGACCTCCAGTGTATCGGCTGGCTGGGTCGGCAGTGTTGAAAGAGCGTTAGCAACCAGCTCCGGGATCGTCAGGAAACCGATCCGGCCCTGAAGAAACGCTGAAACAGCCTCTTCATTGGCGGCGTTCAGCACCGCCGGCGCGGTGCCGCCGGCCTGCATCGCCTGCCAGGCCAGCGCCAGGCAGGGGAAGGCGTCGGTATCCGGGGCCTCGAAATCCAGGCGGCCCTGGGCCAGCAGGTCCAGCCCGGCCACGCCCGATTCGATGCGCTGCGGCCAGCCCAGGCCGACGGCGAGGGTGGTGCGCATGTCCGGCAGGCCCATCTGGGCCAGGGTCGAGCCATCGACGAACTCGACCAGCGAATGGACCAGGCTCTGCGGGTGCACCAGCACCTCGATGCGCTCGCCGGGCACGCCGAACAGGTGGTGGGCCTCGATGACTTCCAGGCCCTTGTTCATCAACGTCGCCGAATCGACCGAGATCTTCGGCCCCATCGACCACTTGGGGTGGGCAACTGCTTGGGCGGGGGTGACCTGGGCCAGTTCGGCGCGACTGCGGCCACGGAACGGGCCGCCGGAGGCGGTCAGCAGGATCCGGCGCACGCCGGCGCCGTCGACACTGGCATCGCGCGAGCGCAGGCACTGGAAGATCGCGCTGTGCTCGCTGTCGATCGGGATGATTTCGGCACCGGCACGTTCGGCCGTCCGGGTCAGCAGTTCGCCGGCCAGCACCAGCGATTCCTTGTTGGCCAGCAGGATGCGCTTGCCGGCGGCGGCGGCAGCCAGGGTCGAGGACAGGCCGGCCGCGCCGACGATGGCCGCGACCACGGTATCGCAGGCATCGCTGGCGGCCAGCTGGTCCAGCGCGGCCTGGCCGGCATGGGCCTCGGTGGTGAGTCCGGCCTCGCGCAGGCCGTCACGCAGCTCGGCGAACAGCGATGCGTCGGCGATCACCGCGTGCGCGGGTCTGTGCTGGCGGCACAGCGCCAGCAGCGCCTGCACCTGGCGGCCGGCAGCGAGCACCGTGGCCTGGTAGCGGTGCGGGTGGCGGGCGATCACGTCCAGCGTGGAGGCGCCGATCGAGCCGGTAGCGCCGAACACGGCGACCCGGCGCAGGTCTGCAGCAGCATTCATGGTCAGAACCCGAAGATTTCCTTGCCCAGCGCGAACACCGGCACGGCGGCGAGGACGCCGTCGACCCGGTCGAGCACGCCACCGTGGCCCGGGATCAGGTGGCCCGAGTCCTTGGCGCCGGCATGGCGCTTGATCAGGCTCTCGAACAGGTCGCCCAGGACCGAGGCGAACACCGCCACCACCGCGGTGATCAACAGGCCGGGCAGGTGTGCGGCATCGATGCCAGCCAGCCAGCCCAGGCCGAGGGCCACGGCGACACCGGCCAGCAGGCCGCCGAACAGGCCTTCCCAGGTCTTGTTGGGGCTGATCCGCGGCGCCAGCTTGTGCTTGCCGAAATGGCGGCCAGCGAAATAGGCGCCCGAGTCGGCCGCCCACACCAGCGCCAGCGCAGCCAGCAGCCACAGGTGGCCCTGCTGGCCCGGCGGATCGCCGCCGGCATGGATCAGCACCAGCGCGGCCCACGCCGGCACGATGGCCAGGGTACCGGCCAGCATCTTCAGGATCCGCGAGGGTGCCGACGGCTGCGCGCCGAAGTTGAAGAAGCGCAACCAGACCAGCGCGGCCAGCCACCAGGCAACGCCGGCCAGCGTGGTTATCTGGAACAGGACCAGGGTGCTGCCATCGGCCCAGACCAGCAGCACCATCAGCAGCAGGTTCAGCACCAGCAGCACGGTGCGCGCCAGGGTGTCTTCGATACCGGCCAGCTTCAGCCATTCCCACAGGCCGATCAGCAGCACGGCGGCGGCGGCGGCGGCCAGCCATTGCGTGGGCAGCAGCAGGATCGCCGCAATGGCTAACGGCGCCATGATCAGCGCGGCAAGGACTCGGGTCTTGGTCATGGGCTGGAAGTCTCGGTGGCCAGTGCGGCAATCTGGGCGCTGGTCAGGCCGAAACGACGCTCGCGACCGGCATAGGCGTCGAGCGCCTGCTGCAGCTGCCCGGCGTCGAAGTCCGGCCACAGGGCCTCGGTGAACCACAGTTCGGTATAGGCGAGCTGCCACAGCAGGAAGTTGCTGATGCGGGTGTCGCCGCCGGTGCGGATGAACAGGTCCGGCGGCGGCAGGTCGGCCAGGGCCACCTGGCTGCCCAGCAGCGATTCATCGATCTGCTCGGGCAGAAGGCGACCGGCCGCCACTTCGACGGCCAGGGCGCGCGCGGCGCGGGCGATGTCCTGGCGGCCACCGTAGCTGGCGGCGATCGACAGGGTCAGGGTGGTGTTGTCGGCGGTGCGCTGCTCGGCCAGCTGCATGCGGCTGACCAGCCCGGCGCCGAAGCGCTCGCGTTCGCCGATGAAGCGCACGCGCACGCCACGCCGGTGCAGCTCGTCCACTTCGCGGTCGAGTGCACCGAGGAACAGCTTCATCAGCGCGTCCACTTCCTCCTGCGGCCGGCCCCAGTTCTCGCTGGAGAAGGCGAACAGGGTCAGTGCCGGGATGCCCAGTTCAAGGCAGCGCTCGATGGTGCGGTTGACCGCGCGCGCGCCGGCACGGTGGCCGATCACGCGGGGGCGACGGCGCTGCTGTGCCCAACGCCCATTGCCATCCATGATGATGGCAATGTGGCGGGGCAGGGAGGCAGGCAACGGAGGCGGGACTGAAGGCATCGACTTCAGACCGACAGCAGTTCTTTTTCCTTGTCGGCAACGACCTTGTCGACGTCCTTGATGTTGGCGTCGGTCAGCTTCTGGATGTCGTCTTCGCCGCGCTTCTTCTCGTCTTCGCTGATCGCCTTGTCCTTGACCAGCTTGGCGATTTCCTTGTTCGCGTCCTGACGGATGTTGCGGATCGCGATCTTGGCGCCTTCCCCTTCCTTCTGCACCTGCTTGACCAGCTCCTTGCGGCGCTCTTCGGTCGGCGGCGGCATGTTGATGCGGATCGCAGTGCCCAGCGTGTTCGGAGTGAACTCGGCGTTGTAGAGACCCTTTTCGATCTCCTTGATCATGCCTTTGTCGAACGGGGTGACCAGCAGCGAGTGCGCGTCGGCGTTGGAGATCGACGCGACCTGGTTCAGCGGGGTGCTGGCGTTGCCATAGGCGCTGACCGTCACGCGGTCCAGCAGGGCCGGGGTGGCGCGGCCGGTCCGGATGGAGGTGAGGGTGTGCTTCAGAGCGTCAATGCTCTTGGCCATGCGCGTCTGCGCGTTGTTCTTGATGTCGTTGAGCATCGCCCGGTCCTGGATGTATCTGGAATCGGGCGATTATAGGCGAATACGGGACGCTGCCGGGCCTGAATCGGCCCGGTTGTCGCTTTGCGCTCAGGCTCAGGCCGGGTCGCGGCCCTGGACCAGGGTGCCGATGTTCGCTCCGTTGAGGATCTTCAGCAGTTCGCCCGGCTGGCCCATGTCGAACACGCGCATCGGCAGGTCGCTGTCGCGGGCCAGAGCGAAGGCCGCCGTGTCCATCACTTCCAGGCCGCGGCGGATCACTTCGTCGTAGCTCAGGCTGTCGAAGCGGACCGCATCGCTGTGCTTGTTCGGGTCCTTGTCGTACACGCCATCGACCTTGGTGGCCTTCAGCAGCAGGTCGGCGCCGATCTCGATCGCGCGCAGCGCGGCGCCGGAGTCGGTGGTGAAGAACGGGCTGCCGACGCCGGCAGCGAAGATCACCAGACGGCCCTTCTCCAGGTGGCGGATGGCGCGGCGGCGGATGTAGTCCTCGCACACGTCGTTGATCTTGATCGCGCTCATCACCCGGGCCTTGGCACCCAGCTTCTCGAGGGCGTCCTGCATGGCCAGGGCGTTGATGACGGTGGCCAGCATGCCCATCTGGTCGCCGGTTACGCGGTCCATGCCGCCGGCGGCCAGACCGGCGCCGCGGAAGATGTTGCCACCTCCGATCACCAGCGCCACTTCGGCACCGGCCTGCTGGGCTTCGATGACCTCACGGGCGAGGCGATTGATGATCTTGGGGTCGATGCCGTAGTCCTCGTCTCCCATCAGCGCCTCCCCGGACAGTTTCAGAAGGATGCGGCGATAGGCGAGCTTGGACATGGGGACCTCGGGTGCGTGGAAATCGCGGGCGATTCTACGCGCATGCGGCGTTGTGCCAAAGTGTTTTGTGCACTGCGGCGCAGAATCCGGTGGTTCGCCCGATCAGCCGGGGCGTCCCGTTCAGCCCAGTTCGGCGCTGGCCGTGGCCGACAGCTCGTCATGGCCCAGCGCCCCCGGCGAGCGGGCGATCACCCGGTTGCGGCCCAGGTTCTTGGAGCGGTACAGCACGTCGTCGGCGGCGCGCAGCAGGTCCTGGACGTCGGCGAAGCGCTCGTAGCCGCCCTGGGTGGCCACGCCGGCGGAGAAGGTGACGAACAGCGGACCACCCTCCAGCTCGGCCATCGGCGTGGCGACGATGTTGGCCAGCACCCGGCGGATCACGTCCAGGGCCACGCTTTCGCTGGTGTTGGGCAGCAGCGCGACGAACTCCTCGCCGCCGAAGCGGGCCACGGTGTCGCTGTTGCGCAACTGGCCCTGCAGCTTGCCGGCGAAGGCGCGCAGCACCTCGTCGCCGGTCAGGTGGCCGTGGGCGTCGTTGATCTTCTTGAAGTCGTCCAGGTCGATGAAGGCCACCGACAGTGGCCAGCCCTGGCGGCCGGCACGCAGGAATTCCTGCTCCAGCACCGCTTCCAGCTGGCGGCGGTTGAGCACGCCTGTCAATGCATCACGATGGGCCTGGTCGGCCAGGCGCTTGGCGCGCGCCTCGAATTCGTCGGCACGGCGGCGTGCCTGGTCGGCATCCTGCAGTTCGCGCAGGTTGCGCAGCGTGGCCAGTTCCTGCGCGTGATCGATCAGCTCGCGCACCCGCGCCGGCGAATTGAGGCCGGCATCGAACAGGCTGGCGATGTCGGGCAGGGCCTCGCTGATGCGGGCCAGCACCTGGTCGAAGCGCGCGCTGTCCAGCTCCAGGCGGTCGTGCACCTGCTGCAGTGCGCGCTCGCGCGCGGCATCGGCATCGTTATCCAGCCAGATGTCGGCCACTGCGCCGGACAGTTGCACGCAGGCCTGGAATGGCGATTCGGCGGCGTCCTCGTCCTCGCTGTGGCTGATGCTCTCCACCAGGTAACGTGGCAGGCCCCATTGCTCGGCCACCCAGGCGCCGACGTCGGCGTGGCTGCAGCCCAGCGCCTCGCGCTCGCGGGAAACCAGGTCGATGTTGTCGCGTGCCTCGCGCAGCAGTGGCAGGTAGCGCTCCGACTCGGCCTGGGCCAGGCACAGCACGCCCAGGTCCTGCAGCAGTCCGGCCAGCATCAGCTCCTCCAGCCGGCGCAGGCCGCGCGCCTGGCCCAGCTGGCTGGCGGCCAGGGCACTGAGGATGCTGCGCTTCCACGCGCGCTGGCGCAGGTCATGATCGGCGCCACCGCCGGTCAGGCCCTGGGTGACGGTGAAGCCGAGGGCGAGGCTGATCGTGGCGTTCAGGCCCAGCATGGTCAGCGCCTGGCCGAGGTTCTCGATGCGGCGGCGGCTGGCATACAGCGGCGAATTGGCGATGCGCAGCATGCGAGCGCTCAGCGCCATGTCGATGGCGATGATGTCGGCGGCGGTGGCGATGTCCGCTTCCGGGTCCTGAGCCAGTTCGATGATGCGCAGGGCAATACCGGGTGGCGAAGGCAGGTTGCGGCAGAGCGCCAGGGCAGCTGTCAGCTCGGGAGGCATGTCGGGTCGTTCAATTCCATTGGGACAAGAATACCTAGGAATGCATCACAGTCCGCGATTTTCGTTCCTGCTAAGTGACTGAGGATTCCCTGCGACTGAGTATCGGCTTGATTCGAGCGCAACGCAAAGGTGCCGGTTGTGCGCACCAACGGTGCGCACCCACCGATGGGCCATGGGTTAATCCCTGGGCCCATGCATAAAAAAAGAGCCGCGGTTTCCCGCGGCTCCTTCTGGTCGCTTCACAGCCGGAGGGCTGGAATCAGACCTGCATCGCCTTGGCAACTTCGGCGGCGTAGTCTTCCACCACCTTTTCGATGCCTTCGCCGACGATCAGCAGCTTGAAACCTGCCACGTCCGCACCAGCGGCCTTGACCACCTGCTCGACGGTGGTGTCGCCCAGCACGTAGGTCTGGCCGTACAGGGTCACGTCGCTGACGATCTTGTTGATCTTGCCGCTGATGATCTTTTCCAGGATGTCGGCCGGCTTGGCCTTGTCCTTCTCGGTCATCTTGGCCAGCTCGATTTCCTTTTCCTTTTCGACGAACTCGGCCGGAACGTCCGCAGCCTTGTTGTGCGGCGGCTTCAGCGCGGCCACGTGCATCGCCAGGCCACGGGCCAGCTCGACGTCGCCGCCGATCAGGTCGACCAGCACGCCAACCTTGCCGTTGGTGTGGACGTAGGCACCGATGTTGCCGGTGGTGTCGACCTTGACCATGCGGCGGATCTGGATGTTCTCGCCCAGGGTCTGCACGGCGGTGGCGCGGGCTTCTTCTACGGTGCGGCCGTCGGCCAGCGTGGCGGCCTTCACGGCTTCGACGTCATTGGCGCCCGATGCCAGGGCAGCGGCGGCGACGGCGTTGACGAAGGACTTGAAGTTGTCATCGTTGGCGACGAAGTCGGTTTCCGAGTTGACTTCGACCAGCACGGCCTTGCCGCCGTCCTGGGCCAGGCCCAGACGGCCTTCGGCGGCCACGCGGTCAGCCTTCTTGTCGGCCTTGGCAGCGCCGGACTTGCGCATGGCTTCAGCAGCGGCGTTGATGTCGCCGTTGGCTTCGGTAAGCGCCTTCTTGCATTCCATCATGCCGGCGCCGGTGCGCTCGCGCAGTTCCTTGACCAGGGAAGCAGTGATTTCCACGGGATTACCTCACGAAAGAAAGGGGTTGGGCCGGCATGGTGGCCGGCCCGTGTGACACGGTCCTGTCACGCGCCAGGGGCTGCGTGCAGGGAGGGTGGACGCCGGGCGTCCACCCGGGGCCTGGATCAGGCCTGGGCGTCGTCGCCCTTCTTGGCAGCCTTCTTGGCCGGAGCGCGGCGGGCCGGCTTCTCTTCGCCTTCAGCAGCGGCTTCCGCGAACTCTTCCTCGCGCACCGAAGCGGCGTGCGGCGCAGCGGCCTTGCCTTCCAGCACGGCGTCGGCAGCGGCGCGGGCGTACAGCTGCACAGCGCGGATGGCGTCGTCGTTGCCCGGGATGGCGTAGTCCACCAGTTCCGGGTTGTAGTTGGTGTCGACCACGGCGATGACCGGAATGCCCAGCTTCTTGGCTTCCTTGATCGCGATGTCTTCGTGGCCGATGTCGATCACGAAGATGGCGTCCGGCAGGCGGTTCATGTCCTTGATGCCGCCCAGCGAGGCTTCCAGCTTGTCGCGCTCGCGACGCAGGCCCAGCACCTCGTGCTTGACCAGCTTCTCGAAGGTGCCGTCGGTTTCACCGGCTTCCAGTTCCTTCAGGCGGGCAACCGACTGCTTGACGGTACGGAAGTTGGTCAGGGTGCCGCCCAGCCAACGCTGGTTCATGAACGGCATGCCGCAACGCTCGGCTTCTTCCTTGATGGTTTCGCGGGCGCTGCGCTTGGTGCCCAGGAACAGGACGGTGCCGCGCTTCTGGGCAACCGACGAGATGAAGTTCATCGCATCGTTGAACAGCGGGACGGTCTTTTCCAGGTTGATGATGTGGATCTTGCCGCGGGCGCCGAAGATGTACGGAGCCATCTTCGGGTTCCAGTAGCGGGTCTGGTGGCCGAAGTGGACGCCGGCTTCCAGCATCTGACGCATGGTGACCTGGGGCATTGCAATACTCCTGATATGGAACCAGCGATTCCGCCCGCGGGATAGGTATGCGGGACGCGTGGAAGCGCGATCGGTTCCGGGGTTGGGCTTCCCTGTTGCCTCCGTGGCCGAACTCCTCGCGGAGCACCCCGGCACGGATGGGGGCAGCAGGTGTGGATTCACCGGTGACGTCCGGTGTGGACGGGCTCCCGCGCACGCAGGCGGCAGGAATCCGGTCGATTATAGCCCGCTGGGGGCGTCCGCTGCAATTGCAGGGTCAGATGCGGCCAGATCGACCTCGCGGCCGTCCTGCAGACGGGCCCGGAAGTGGCCGCCCACATAGCCATCGGGGCGGGCGGGCAGGGGCCAGCGGCGTTCATGGCCTGCGAGGATATAGCCGGCCAGCCCGGCCACCAGCAGCGACGATTGGCCGTCGGCCGCTATGAACTGCAGATCGTGCAGGCGGCCATGCAGCGTACTGGAATTGCTGAGTCGCAGCATGGCCTGAGGCCCATGTGCCTCGACGCGGGCCTGCAACCGGGCATGCAGCGCTGGCGCCGCTGGGCCGCGGAACAACGGCAGCGAGTAGCGGGGCAATCCCGGCAAGGCCGGCGCCAGTACGATCCGATAGGCCTGTTCACCCACGGATGCTGGCGGACCGCCTGGCAGCAGCCAGACGCGCTGGGTGCTGCCAGGGGGCAGGTCCAGCCGCGCAGGGCTGACCCGGATCCGGTCGCTGGGCTGCAGTCGTTCGGCGTCCAGTTGCTGCTCCCAGGCCAGCACCTGCACCTGGCCCTGCCAGCGGCCGGGCCCCGGATTACGCAGCCACAGTTCGGCGCGGCCGCCTTCGGCGGGTAGCTGCAGGGTGGTCGGCAACAGCTCCAGCGCCGCCGAGGGCTGCGCCAGCAGCAGTCCAAGCAGGATCAGCAGCGCGCGCATCAGTAGATGAGGGTCACGGAGGGCATTGCGCTGTCGTCTGTCGTCGGTGGTGCGAGGTCGCGGACCTGGGGCGGCACCTTGGGGTCGTCACTGCGCTGGTGTGGCGCCGCGCAATGGGGAGCGCCGGCATCGTCGCTGCAGGATTCGACCACGGTCAGCCGGATCTGCAGCGTGCTGCTGCGCGGTTCGGCGCGGGCCGGCGTGCTGGCGACCAGCATCGCCCCGATCAGAAATGCGCGAATCACCTGCCCACCGTGCTGAAAGATCTTGCTGCGCGGTATCGGCTGGATGCGCCGCAACTGTAGCGCCGAGCCCGCGCTCGGCACGGCCTTCGTCCGGTGGGTGCAGACTGTTGGTCGGCACGCAGGTCAGTAGGTGATCGTCACCGTCACCAGGTCGTTGTAGGTGCCGGCCGGGGGCTGGCCGGTGACCGGCGGTACCCGGCCGTAGATGGTCAGCTGCTGTGCGCTTCCGGTGCCGGTGCTGCTGGCCGTGTCAACCGTCAGGGTGTTGCCCCAGCGCTGGCTTCGTGCCGGATCCCGGTACAGCTCGTAGGGGAGGTAATAGGTGCTGTTGCCGATGGTGGTGGCCATGCGCCGGGTGGTGGTGGCGGCGGGATTGTTCTGGCCGTTGTTCAGGCCGACCTGGAAGGCGGTGTTCTTCAGGCAGGTCAGGGTCAGGGTGGCGGTCTGGTCGATGTTGGCCGGGATGCCGCCGGTGACGTTGCCGAAATTCATGTTGGTGGTGACGTAGCTGCCGCATTGCGGCAGCACGTTGGCGGTGGCGGTGAAACTGAAGGCCGCGCTCGCGCTGTTGGTACCGGTGGCGCCGCCGTTGCAGGTGGCGGGAACGGTGGCGGTGCCGAGCAGGACTTCGTTCCAGGCCCAGGTCAGCACCACGCTGGCGCCGCTGAAGGTGCTGCTGTACGCGCCGGAGGCCAGGACCTGGTTGGCCGGAATCTGACCGAACAGCTGCACAGTCTGCGCACCACTGCCGCCGGTCAGCAGCGGTACGTTGTAGCTCATGGTCAGCTCCTGCGCTGGCGGCGTGCCGCGCGGGACCAGGCCAGTGACCTGGCCGAAGCTGGCGTTGTTATATAGCTGGAAATTCATCGTGTCGCTGGTGGAGGTGGCCATCGTGCGGAACGTGGAGCTGCTGCCGCCGCCACTGCCTGCGCCGATGCCCACGCAGACGCGCACGCCGGTGGTGGCCAACAGGCTCAGCGCGGCGGTGGTGCAGGTCACCGTGATGTTGAGGTTGGCCGTGCTCGGGCCGGGTGCATTGCTGTTGATGTTGCCGAACGGCAGGGTCGGATCGGCGACCGCCGTGCAGACCGCGGTGGCACCGGCCGGCGCCGCTGCCAGCAGGCCGGCCCACAGCAGCAGGACGAGCAGCAGCACCCTCATGGCGCCACCTCCGGAATGCACTGCTGCGGTGCCGGCTTCGGGCGGGCACCGGACGCCACCACCTTGGGCAGGTCCGGTACCTTCACCCGGCATGGGCCATGGCTGGTGGTGACGTACAGCACGCTGCCGGCGGCGACGTCTTCCAGATAGAGCAGGCCGTCGTAGCCGACCGTGGCCTGGCGACCGTCAGGCAGCGGCACCTCGCTGCCCGCCTCCAGAGGCTGGCCGTCCATCGCCAGCAGGGTCAGGCTCAGTGACGACCGCGAACGCAGCTGGAAGGTCACGCGGGTGCCGGCGCGCTGGCGCGGCGTGACCCAGTCCTCGATGCGGTCGGCACGCATGTCTTCGGGCAGGTCCAGGGTGTCGATCGAGACCCGGTTGCGCTGCCAGGACAGCAACGGACTGACCAGCAACAGGCCGCGATCGTCGGTGACACCGATCAAGCGGTTCTCCAGCCGCACCGGGACGCCGCCGACGCCATTGGTGCTGATCACCGCGAACGCATCGGATACCTCGCGCGTGGCGAAGGCGTGCCCGCCCATCCACACCAGGCTGCCGCTGGCACTGGCGTAGGCATAGTTGAGCCCGCCCTGGCGCGAGGCACCGAAAGAATAGCGGCCGACATCGTTGAGGATGCCGACCTCGGCCAAGCCGCCGTTGCCGTCCTCGCCGTGGCGCAGCTGCGCGCGCCAGCCGACGCCGCCGGCGCTGCCATCGCCGGGCACCGGCTGGGTCACGTCCGCGACCCAGCTCTGGCTGTCGCCGTTGCGCTGGCTGGAGAGGCTGGCCTGGCGATTGTTGCCCAGGCTGGCAGTCATCGACAGGTAGATGCTGCGGTCATCGCTGCGGTCCAGGTTCTGGTTCACCGACAGGTAGGCCGACCAGCGTTGGCTCCAGGTGCGCGACCAGAACAGGCTGGCATAGCGGTTGTCGTCGCCGTTGGGGTAGCGCAGGCGCAGATAGCTGGCGCTGAGCGTGCCAAGCCGCAGCAGGTCCAGGCCGACCGTGGCCTGCTCGCTGATGCTTGGTGGCAGGTTGCCCTGCAGCGCGCCCAGGTCGCGGTAGTCGCCGTGGCTGCGCACGCTGCGCAGATTGACGTTGAAGCGACGGTTGTTCCAGCTGTAGCCCAGCGCCCATTGCCCACCCTGCAGGCCGTGGTAGTCACTGTGCGCATAGGCGGCATTGAACACGCCGGCGGCGCCGAGCAACCACCAGCCGCCAATGCCGCCCTGGGCCAGGCCGCCGCCGCCTTCGGCATGCGCCTCGCCGGTGAACGTGTCGGTGACACCGCCGCGCCAGCTGGCGCTGGCCACCGTGCGATCGTCATAGGCGAAGGAGCGCTCGCCGAAATCCCGGCGCAGGTGGCCGACGCCGACCGACCAGTCCGACAGGCCCTTGGCCAGCAGCTGCTGGGTGCCGTAGAAACTGAAGTCCAGCGTCTGCATGCGGCCGAATGCGTCGGTCACCACCACCTGCGCGTTGCCGGTGCCGCTGATGCCGGGCTGTGCTGCGAGCTGGAAGGGACCGACCGGCACCTGCCCGCTGTACTGGCGCAGGCCATCGACATACAGCTCGACCGTGGAGGGCACCACGGCCTGGCCGAGGAAACTCGGCGTGGGCGTCAGCACGCGGTAGGGCTGCAGGCCATAGTTGCGGCCGATCTGCAGGCCACCCAGGCGCACGGGGCGGGTCCAGTCGACGAACCCGCTGTAGAAATCGCCGATCTCCAGGGTCGTTGCGCTATCGGGGAAATCCAGGCTCCAGCGCGTGTCCAGGCGCACGCTCTCGCCGCGCCAATGGCGGTCGCCGGGTTGCTGGTAGCGGCGGCTGATGGCGGTGTTCTCGAAAGTGCCATTGCCGATACCGAATACGCGCAGCTCCGAGCTCAGGCTGAGGTTGCCGAGCGTGTCCACCCGGCTGCCGTAGACGTTGTAGTTGAGCAGCACGCCGGGCGAGGCGCTGCCGGTGGGGGCGCGCGTCTGCGGGCGGCTGAGCACGGTGGTGGGCAGTGTCAGCTGGTCCAGCGGCACGTCCAGCGCCAGGGTCTGCATGTGGGCGTCGTAGCGCACCACCGCACCGCTGATCTGGTCCAGGTAGACCGGTGCATCGCCGCTGGCGTTGAAGCCGAGCTGGCGCAGCACTTCGGGGCTGGCCTGCAGCCGGCCACGGTTCTCGATGAACGGCAGCAGGCCGCGCGGCGTGCTGTTGAGCGACACATCCAGGTACAGCGTCTGGCTGGCGGTCAGCGGGGTGGGGGGGGGGCAGGATCGCATCGGCCGACACGCCGGATACATCAGCCGCCGTGGCCACGCCGGACACATCGGCGGCCTCGGTCGCCGCGGGAACCAGGGCAGCCAGCAACGCGCCCATCATGGCCTCAGCGAGCCGGTGGGGGCGACAGTGGCGTCTGTTCCGACTCGCCATTGAGCTTGGCCGTGATCTGGTCGTTGTCGCGGTCGATCGCCGTGCGTTCGATCGGCCAGCGCATCACCTGGCCGGGCAGTACGTAGCCCAGCAGCCCGGGATGGACGATGCGTGGGCGCGTGGCGCTGCCCAGCGCGAGATCGGCGATCTGAGCGTAACTGTTGCCCGAATTGGCTACTTCGACGCCGTTGCGGCCGTCCGCCAGCTTTACCAGCCGGGCCTGCAGCTGCGGCGCCAGCGTGCCGGCCGAGGGCTGCACGAACACCGGGATCGAATAGCGCAGGACGAACTGCATGCCACCCGCGCGGATGGCCAGGTCGGGCACCTCGTCAACGATCAGGCGGTAATGTTGCTGTGCCGCTGGCGGTTCCTTGTCCGCACGCATGACCCGCACCAGCTGCTGCTGTCCGGCGGCCAGTTCCTGCATCGGCGGGGTGGCCATCAACGCATCGGTGGGCAGCAGCTGTTCCTGGCCGTCCTGCTGCACCCAGCGGAACACGCGTACCTGCAGCTTCACCGGCGAGGTGCCGCTGTTGGTCAGCCACAATTCGCCGGCACGCTGGCGGGCTTCCAGCTGCAGGCTGGTCGGGGCGACCTGCAGGCTGGTGGCGCCGGCGGCCGCGATGGCAAGCAGGTACAGGGCGAGCAGCGCCACGCCGGTGGCGCGCCACGGGCGGGATCCGGCCATGCGGGCGTGCTCCATCAATAGGTGATCGTGGCGGTAACCGTATCCAGGTAGCTACCGGCGGCCGGGTTGTTGGTGCTCAGGTTCAGGATCTGGCCGTAGACGATGTAGGGCACGGCCAGGCCGGTGCCGATGCCGGCCTGGGTGTTGGTGCCGGTTGTGGCGCCCCAGACCAGGGTATGTGCGGCATCCTGGTAGAGCTGGTAGCCGACATAGTTGTTGGCGGTCACCGCCGCATTGGTGTTCTTCATCCGCCGGGTGGTGACGTCGTTGGCGGTGCTGGCATTGGCGCCCGCATTCAGTGCAATCGTGTAGGGCGTCAGTGCCGAGCACTGGGCGGTCACCGTGCCCTGGCCCAGGGTGGGCGTGGTGGTGGTTGATGCCGCGGTGCCGAAGTCCACGTTGGTGGCGGCCGCCGCCGTGATGGTGCAGGCCTTGGTGACCACCAGGGTGACATTGAAGGTGGTGGTGTCGGCGGCCAGTGCCGGGCTGGACAGCAGGAACCCGGCCACGGCCCATGCCAGCGGGGATCGAACTGGGGATCGCATGAACAACCTCCCTGACCCGAAGGTCCGTTGAACAAGGCGAAGACGGCACGTTCGGTGCCGCTTTGACGACGGTGGATCCAGCTTAGGAGGCGTAAGTGTCTGTAATCCGTGATAATTAGGCAGACGAAAGAGCGGAGACCATCACGCTTTCACTTTCCTTGCCGGAACCGTGCATCACCCGGATCGGCAGTTGGGTGGCGTTCGTTCAGATTGCGGCCGGATCGGCGATAATGGGTGCCATGAGCGTGAATCTGAAAACCCCGCAGGAAATCGAGATGATGCGCATCGCCGGCCGCCTGGCCAGCGAAGTGCTCGACATCGTCACCCCCCACGTCAAGCCCGGTGTCACCACCGAGGAACTGGACCGCATCTGCCACGACCACATCGTGAACGTGCAGGGCGCGATTCCGGCCAACGTCGGCTACCGCGGCTTCCCGAAGACCGTGTGCACCTCGGTCAACAATGTCATCTGCCACGGCATCCCCAGCGAAGGGAAGGTGCTCAAGGATGGCGACATCATCAATATCGACGTCACCGTCATCAAGGACGGCTGGCACGGCGACACCAGCCGCATGTACTTCGTCGGCACCCCGTCGGTGATGGCGCGCCGCCTGGTGGAAACCACGTACGAAGCCATGTGGCGCGGCATCCGCGCGGTGCGCCCGGGCGCCACCCTGGGCGACATCGGCCATGCCATCCAAAGCTATGCCGAAGGCGAGCGTTTCAGCGTGGTGCGCGAGTACTGCGGCCACGGCATCGGCAAGGTCTACCACGACGAGCCGCAGGTGGTGCACTACGGCCGCCCGGGCCAGGGCCTGGTGCTGCAGCCGGGCATGACCTTCACCATCGAGCCGATGATCAACGAGGGTACCCGCTACAACAAGGTGCTGCCGGATGGCTGGACCGTGGTGACCAAGGACCGCAAGCTGTCGGCGCAGTGGGAGCACATGGTCGCGGTCACCGAGACCGGCGTCGACGTGCTGACGCTGTCGCCGGGCGAGTCGCAGGTCTCCTGACGATGCTGCCGGCGAGTTCGCTGCTGGACACGCCGGCCGCGTCGCTCAACGACCCGGATTGGGCTGCTGCCGCGCGCCAGGCGCTGCAGCAGGCCGACGCGCGCCTGTATCGCCGCTTCGACCAGGGCGACAACATCGAGCGCCTGCTGGCGCTGCGGGCGCGCGCGGCCGACCATCTGATCCGCTTGGCCTGGCAGCGTTGCCTGCCGGCCGACAGCGGCCTGTCGCTGTTCGCGGTCGGTGGCTATGGCCGGGGTGAACTGTTTCCGCGTTCGGACATCGACCTGCTGGTGTTCGGCGACCCGCCCGCACAACTGGCGCATGAAGCGGCATTGGCACGCCTGTTCGCGCTGCTGTGGGACTGCGGATTGGCGGTCAGCCATGCGGTGCGTTCTGCATTGCAGTGCCGCGAGGCGGCGGCTGACCAGACCGTGCTGACCGCGCTGATCGAGGCGCGTCCGATCCTGGCCGATGATGCGGCGCGCCGTGCGCTGCGCGAGGCCATCGACGACCGTGAGCTGTGGCCGGCGCGTGCCTTCTTCCTGGCCAAGCTGGAAGAGCTGCGCAACCGCCACCAGCGCTTCGGCGACACTGCCGACAACCTGGAGCCGGATCTCAAGGATGGTCCCGGCGGCCTGCGCGATCTCAACACGCTGGGCTGGATGGCGCTGCGCGCCTTCGGCGTACGCGACCTGGAAGCGCTGGTCGGCCTGGGCCACCTGGGTGCCGACGAAGCGGCTGCGCTGAAGCGCGAGCGTGCGGTGCTGGCGCGGCTGCGCTTCGGCCTGCACCTGGTCGCGCGCCGCCCGGAAGAACGGTTGCGCTTCGATTACCAGAAGACCCTGGCCGCGCGCCTGGGCTTCGAAGACGATGCCGAGAATCTCGGTGTCGAGAAAATGATGCAGGGCTTCTACCGCGCCGCGCTGGTGGTGCGCCGGATCAGCGACCGCCTGCTGCAGCGCTTCGAGGAACAGTTCGATGGCGAGGCCCAGCCGGAACCGCTGACCGTGGGCTTCTCCCTGCGCCGCGGCTACCTGGCCGCCAACGAGGCCGACTGGCCGCGCGGTGACATCGGCCAGGTGTTCGCCCTGTTTTCCAGCTGGGCCAACAATCCACAGGTGCGAGGCCTGCATTCGCTGACCGCGCGCGCGCTGGCCGAAGCGCTGCCGTTGTTGCCGGCCTACGACCAGGCCGATGCCGATGCACGCGAGCAGTTCCTGTCCCTGCTGCGCGGCCAGCGTCCGGTCGACACGCTTTCGCGCATGGCGCGGCTGGGTGTGCTTGGCCAGTGGATCCCCGCGTTTGCCCAGGTCAGCGGGCGCATGCAGTTCGACCTGTTCCATGTCTATACGGTCGACCAGCACACGCTGATGGTCCTGCGCAACATCGGCCAGTTCGCCAGCAGCCGTGCCGACGAACGCTTCTCGATCGCGCACGAAGTGTGGCCCCGCCTGCGCAAGCCGGAACTGCTGCTGCTGGCCGGCCTGTTCCATGACATCGCCAAGGGCCGCGGCGGCGACCACTCGGAGCTGGGTGCGGTGGACGCGCGTGCGTTCTGCCAGGCGCATGCGCTCAGTGGCACCGATACCGAGCTGGTGGCATGGCTGGTCGAACAGCATCTGCGCATGTCGGTGACCGCGCAGAAGCAGGACATCGCCGATCCGGTAGTGATCCATCGCTTCGCCACCCTGGTCGGCAGCCGCGACCGCCTGGACTACCTGTACCTGCTGACCTGTGCAGACATCGCCGGCACCAGCCCGAAGCTGTGGAATGCCTGGAAGGACCGCCTGCTGGCCGACCTGTACTTCGCCACCCGGCGCGCGCTGCGCGAGGGGCTGGAGCATCCGGTACCGGCCGCCGAACGCGTGGCCGAGGCACGTGACAGCGTGCGCGCACTGGTGCGCGAGCAGGGTTACGACGACGCCACCATCGATCGCCAGTTCGCGGTGATGCCGGATGAGGGCTTCATTCGTCTGCGCCCCGAGCAGCTGGCCTGGCAGGCAGCTGCGCTGGTGCCGGTGAAGCAGGGCCAGGTGCTGGTGAAGGTGCGCCGGATCAGTGTGGATGACCCGGCGCTGGAAGTGTTCGTGCACTCGCCCGACCGCGACGGCCTGTTCGCCGCGATCGTGATGACCCTGGACCGCAAGGGCTATGGCATTCACCGCGCACGCGTGCTGGACGGTCCGGCCGATACCATCTTCGATACCTTCGAAGTGAACCCGGCCGACACGTTTGCCGATGGCAGCAGTGCCAACCTGGAGGCGGCGCTGCGCGAGGCACTCAGTGGTGACCTGTCGCGCCTGCGGCCGTCGCGCCGTGTGGTACCGCGGCAACTGCGGCACTTCCGCTTCGCCCCGCGCATCGAGTTCCGCGATGAACCGGGCGCAACCCGTTTTGCCCTGGTCGCTCCCGACCGTCCCGGCCTGCTGGCCGATGTGGCGTTCGTGCTGCGCAACCAGGGCCTGCGCGTGCATGATGCGCGCATTGCCACGTTCGGCGAGCGCGCCGAAGACACCTTCGTGATCAGTGACGAACACGACCTCCCCCTGACTGAACCTGCCCGGCAGCAGCTGCATGACGCAATGCTGGCCTGCCTGGACCCTGATCGAAACGCCGGAGACCCCGCCTGATGGCCACCAAGCCCGCCAAGAAGACCGCCGCGACCCCCAAGAGCGCAGCGGCCCGGAAACCTGCTGCAGCCGCACCGGCCGCAAAGAAGGCCACTGCGCCGAAGAAGGCCGCTGCGGTGAAGGCCCCGGCGAAGAAAACGGCTGCGGTCAAGCGTGCTGTGAAGAAGCCGGCCCCGGCCAAGAGCGCCGAAGCCGTCCGCGCCGAAACCATCGCCCGCAAGTCGCTGCGCAAGCCGTCGGCACCCGGCGTGGAAGAACTCAGGTTCGGCATCGAGAGCGCCTTCGAGCGCCGCGCCACCTTGACCCTGCATGAGCTGGAAGGCTCGACCAGGCCGCTGGTCAACCGCGTGATCGACGGTCTCGAGAGCGGTGAATTCCGCGTCGCCGAGCCGGACGGCCAGGGCGGCTGGAAGGTCAACGAGTGGCTGAAGAAGGCCGTGCTGCTGTATTTCCGCGTCAACGACATGGCGGTGGTCGATGCACGACCGGCACCGTTCTGGGACAAGGTCGAATCGCGCTTCGCCGGCTACGACGAAGCGA
The DNA here is from genome assembly GCF_037079935.1 of Stenotrophomonas maltophilia group sp. Smal12. Classification (NCBI taxonomy): domain Bacteria; kingdom Pseudomonadati; phylum Pseudomonadota; class Gammaproteobacteria; order Lysobacterales; family Lysobacteraceae; genus Stenotrophomonas; species Stenotrophomonas maltophilia group sp. Smal12. The sequence continues at coordinate 64,747 of NZ_JBAWUK010000023.1, forward strand.
AGTTCCGCCGGAGCGGCGTGCGCGTGGTGCCGGGCGCGATTGCCCGCCGCGGCTCGTACTTCGGCAAGGACGTGGTGTTGATGCCGAGCTTCACCAACATCGGAGCCTACGTCGGCGAAGGCACCATGGTCGACACCTGGGCCACGGTGGGTTCGTGCGCGCAGATCGGCAAGCACTGCCACCTGTCCGGCGGTGCCGGCATCGGCGGCGTACTGGAGCCGCTGCAGGCCAGCCCGACCATCATCGAGGACCACTGTTTCATCGGTGCGCGTTCGGAAGTGGTGGAAGGCGTGGTGGTCGGCCACCACAGCGTGATCGGCATGGGCGTGTTCCTCAGCCAGAGCACCCGCATCTACAACCGCGCCACCGGCGAGATCAGCTACGGCTACATCCCGCCGTACAGCGTGGTGGTGTCCGGCTCGCTGCCGAGCAAGGACGGCACCCACTCGCTGTACTGCGCGGTGATCGTCAAGCAGGTTGATGCCAGGACCCGCAGCAAGACCAGCGTCAACGACCTGCTGCGCGGCCTGGCCGACTGAAGGTGAGTGCGCCGGAGGACCTGGCGCAGTCCGCGATCTACCGGCATCCGTCCGACAACGCGCTTGGACGGATGCTGCCGCGCCTGCTGCACGCTCCGCGCTGGACCCGGTTGCGCCGGGCACTGTCGCGGCGCTGGCCGATGCCGGTGCTGGCCAGCGACGTGCGCGACGTGGTCTACGCGAGCTGGTGGGTCGATGTGCGCCATGCCCCGCCAGCGCCACCTGGCCACCACTACGTGGTCCATGCCGGACGCACGCCTTATACCGTTCTCAGCTATCGCCATGGCCATTTCGGGCCGGTGCTGGCGGGACCGTTGCGCTGCTTGATGCCGTCGCCAAGGCAGAGCAACTGGCGCTGGTACCTGCGCCGTGACCATGATCCAGGCGGGGCCCCGGTGGTGCTGTTCGATCGCAACGTGATGGACCAGCTGGCCTTCGTCGCCGGCGCGCGCGCTTTCAGCGATGCCATGCAGCCCCACCTGTCCACGCGCTTCGAGCATGTGGTGCGCGCCGATGGCGATGGGCACACCCTGATCGAAGGCGGGCAGGGCAGTGCGCCTGCCCTGCACCTGCAGTGGCGGGCCGCTGCGGGCTGGGAGGACGGGGCGTGGCGGGGGGCCTTCGGTGGCCATCAGGCCCTGCTGCGCTTCCTGACCTGCCAGGATGAGGCCGTTGCGCGCACCTGTGACCGGCACTGGGCCAGCACCCGCATCGCGCTGCCGGTGGATGTCGACAGCCTGCAGCCGCTGCAGCTGGAAGGCGAACTGCAGTGCCCGCGCCTGCAGGCGATGGACGTGGCGCTGCACGAGGGGCTGGCCTTCCGGCTGCCAAGGGTACCGTTCCGGGTCGTGTCCGAGCGCCTGTTGTGAGATTCTGGGCCTCTGTTTTCCAGCATCACAGATGGCCATGAGCACCACTGTCTACGGTTTGAAGAACTGCGATACCTGCAAGAAGGCGACCAAGTGGCTGGACCGCTTCGGCGTGCCGTACACCTTCGTTGACTACCGCGACAACAAGCCGAGCCCGGAAACACTGCTGGCGTGGGCTGAGCAGCTGGGTGGCCTGGCCGCGATGGTCAACAGGTCCTCCACCACCTGGCGGCAGCTGCCGGACAACCGCAAGGCCGCCGATTCCGAGGCCGAATGGAAGCTGCTGCTGCGCGAGTACCCGCAGCTGATCAAGCGCCCGCTGGTGGTCACCGCCGACGGCACGGTCAGCCAGGGTTTCAGTGACAATGGCTTCAAGGCCCGCTTCGGCGTGGGTGACGCGTGAGCGCGGTCCTCGACCTGACCTGCGAGCTGATCGCACGGCCCTCGGTGACGCCCGATGATGCCGGCTGCCAGGCACTGCTGGCGGCACGCTTGAAGCAGGCCGGGTTCCAGTGCGATCACCTGCGGCTGGGCGAGGTCGACAACCTGTGGGCGACCCATGGCCAGGGCGCGCCGGTACTGGTGCTGCTGGGCCATACCGACGTGGTGCCGACGGGGCCGCGCGAGGCCTGGACCAGCGATCCTTTCACGCCGACGATCCGTGATGGCGTGCTGTATGGTCGCGGCACCGCCGACATGAAGGGCAGCGTGGCGGCGTTCGTGGTGGCGGCCGAGCAGTTCGTTGCCGCGCATCCCGATCACCCCGGCACGCTGGCGGTGCTGCTGACCAGCGACGAGGAGGGCGATGCCATCGATGGCGTGCGCCACGTCGCACGGCTGTTCGCCGAGCGCGGCCAACGCATCGACTGGTGCATCACCGGCGAGCCGTCGTCGACCGCGACGCTCGGTGACCTGCTGCGCGTGGGTCGTCGTGGCAGCCTGTCGGCCAAGCTGCGGGTGCAGGGCGTACAGGGCCATGTGGCGTACCCGGAGAAGGCGCGCAACCCGATCCACCAGGCGGCGCCCGCCCTGGCCGAGTTGAGCGCACGGCGCTGGGATGACGGCTACGAGAGTTTCCCGCCGACCAGCCTGCAGGTCTCCAACATCCATGCCGGTACGGGCGCCAACAATGTGATTCCCGGCGAGCTCGAAGTGGATTTCAACATCCGCTACAACCCGCACTGGGATGCGCCGAAACTGGAAGCGGAGATCACCGCGCTGCTGGATCGGCATGCCCTGCAGTACACGCTGAAGTGGCATCGCAGCGGCGAACCGTTCTACACCCCGGAAGGCACGCTGCGCGCCACCGCGCGCGCGGTGCTGGCCGAGCACATCGGTCGTGCCCCTGAGGAAAGCACTGGTGGCGGCACCTCCGATGCGCGCTTCATCGCGCCATTGGGCGCGCAGTGCATTGAAGTGGGGCCGGTCAACGCCAGCATCCACCAGGTGGACGAGAACGTGCGCGTGGACGAACTGGAAGCGCTGCCCGGGCTGTACCAGCGGCTGGTGGAGCGGCTGCTGGTGTGAGGCATGGCACCGGGCACGGCCCGGCGCTACCCCTGTGGGCCGACTGCTGGGTGCCGACCGTTGGTCGGCACACCTTCACCTGGTTGCCAACGCAACGGTTGCGCCGTGCCGGAAACCGGGGTAGGGTCGATGCCATGTCGATCCGCCTGGCCACCGCCGTCAATAACAACAACCGCAATAATCTGCGCGCGAATAATCATGCGCGGCCGATGCGGGACTGCGCCCTGGGTAGATAGACAGCAACACACGCCCGGACACCAGAAAACCCGCATCGGTCGATGCGGGTTTTTTTTGTGCCCGGGCGCAGCCCCACCCGGGCCTGGATGGCCGGTCGAACACCCTCCCACCCGTGAAATTCCCCCAACAGGAGCTCCCCCATGTGTTCGATCTTCGGAATCTTCGGCCTGCAGGCCGGTGACGATCTTCCGGCCCTGCGCCGCCATGCGCTGGAACTGTCGCAGCGCCAGCGCCACCGCGGCCCGGACTGGAGCGGCGTGTATCTTGACGAAGGTGCGCTGCTGGTCCACGAGCGGCTGGCCATCGTCGACCCGGCCGGCGGCTCGCAACCGCTGCTGTCGGCCGACGGCCAGCTGGCGCTGGCGGTCAACGGCGAGATCTACAACCACCAGCAACTGAAGGCCGCACTGACCACCGCCTATGACTTCCAGACCGGTTCGGACTGTGAAGTAATCAATGCGCTGTACCGCCAGGGCGCTTCGCCGGCGCAGTGGCTGGAGCAGCTCAACGGCATCTTCGCGTTCGCGCTGTGGGACCGTGGTGCCGGTCGTGTGCTGGTGGCGCGCGACCCGGTCGGCGTGGTGCCGCTGTACTGGGGCCACGATGCCCAGGGACGTCTGCGAGTGGCCTCGGAAATGAAGGCACTGGTCGATACCTGTGCCGACGTCGCGCAGTTCCCGCCGGGCCACTATTTCGACAGTGCCAGCGGTGAGCTGGTGCGCTACTACCAGCAGCCGTGGCGCGACTACGCTGACGTGCAGGGTCGCCAGGCCGATCTGGCCGAGCTGCGCCAGGCCTTCGAGCATGCGGTGGAACGCCAGCTGATGAGCGATGTGCCGTACGGCGTGCTGCTGTCTGGTGGCCTGGACTCGTCGCTGGTGGCGGCGGTGGCCGCGCGCTATGCACGCCGTCGCATCGAGGATGGGGGGCAGACCGAAGCCTGGTGGCCGCGCCTGCACTCGTTCGCAATCGGCTTGAAGGGCTCTCCCGATCTGGCCGCCGCTGCAATCGCCGCCGAAGCGCTGGGCACCGTGCATCACGGCTTCGAGTACACGTTCGAGGAGGGCCTTGATGCACTGCCGGAAGTGATCCGCCATATCGAAACCTACGACGTCACCACCATCCGCGCATCGACGCCGATGTTCCTGCTGGCACGGCGGATCAAGGCCATGGGGGTGAAGATGGTGCTTTCCGGCGAGGGCAGCGACGAGATCTTTGGTGGCTACCTGTATTTCCACAAGGCGCCGGATGCGCGTGAATTCCACGACGAACTGGTACGCAAGCTCGACGCGCTGCACAACTACGACTGCCTGCGCGCCAACAAGTCGATGATGGCCTGGGGCGTGGAGCCGCGTGTGCCGTTCCTGGATCGCGAATTTCTCGATGTGGCGATGCGCTTCGACGCCGCGCACAAGATGGTCGGTGCGGGCTTTGGTGGCCGCCGCATCGAGAAGGCGGTGTTGCGCGAGGCGTTCGAAGGCTACCTGCCGGACAGCATCCTGCGGCGGCAGAAGGAGCAGTTCAGCGATGGCGTTGGCTATGGCTGGATCGACGGGCTGAAGGCGCATGCCGAAGCTCGGGTGAGCGACCGTGTGCTGGCAGCGGCCGACAAGCGCTTCCCGCACAACCCGCCGCAGACCAAGGAGGCCTACTACTATCGTCATCTGTTCGAGCAGTTCTTCCCGAGCCGTGCGGCCGCCGAGACCGTGCCGGGTGGCAAGTCCATTGCCTGCTCGTCGCCGGCGGCGATCGCGTGGGATGCCAGCTTCGCCGCAGCTGCAGATCCGTCGGGGCGCGCGATCGCTGGCGTGCACGAGCAGGCACTGGCGTAAGCCCCGAAAAAGGGACGGAGCGGGACCGGGGCGCTTGTGCCACTAACGACTTAATCTCCTCCGTCCCCTTTTTGTATGATCGCCCCCCTGCACATTGGGGAATGTTCATGGACGTACACAGCGGGGGCCCGGCGCCACCGACGAAGTGGGGATGGCGCTACCTGGCCTGGGCCGGGGTCCCGCTGCTGGCTGGCGTGCTGCTGGCCCGTTATGCCGGGCCGGCGGCGCCCGAGGCTGTTGCCCGCGCCACGGCCACGGCCGAAGCCACCTGGGTGCAGCATCTGGCGTCGCCGCTGGGCCTGTTCCTGCTGCAGCTGCTGGTGCTGTTGCTGGTGGCCAAGGGCGCAGGCGCGCTGCTCAAGCACTTTGGACAACCGGCGGTGATCGGCGAGATGGCCGCCGGCCTGATGATGGGCCCATTGATGCTCGGCAGCCTGTTGCCGCCGCTGCATGGAGCCCTGTTCCCGCCCAGCTCGCTGGGCCCGCTGGGCATGCTCAGCCAGTTGGGTGTGCTGATGTTCCTGCTGGTGGCCGGTGCCGAGCTGGACCTGGCGGCGCTGCGTGGACGCCGGCGTTTTGCCTTTACGGTCAGCCATGCCGGCATTGCGGTGCCGTTCGTGCTTGGCGTCGCCCTGGCGATCTGGCTGTACCCGCAGCACGGTCCGCAGGGCGTGGGCTTCACCGCATTCGCACTTTTCGTTGGCATATCGATGAGCATCACGGCCTTCCCTGTGTTGCTGCGTATCCTTGCCGACCGCGGTATCACGCAGGCGCCACTGGGGCAGACCGCGATTGCCTGCGCTGCATTGGGTGATGCCACCGCGTGGTGCCTGCTGGCGCTGATCGTGGCGGCTGCACAGGCCAGCGGATGGCTGCCGGCCAGCCTCAACCTGCTGTGCGTAGTCGCCTTTGTGGCGCTGATGCTGGGGCTGGTGAAGCCGTGGTTCGCCCGCCAGCAGATCGCGCCGGGTCGTGAGGGACGCTGGCTGCTCGGCATCCTGCTGCTGTCGCTGGCCAGTGCCCTGGTCACCGAGATGCTCGGCATCCATGCGCTGTTCGGTGCGTTCGCGGCTGGCGTGGCGGTGTCGTCAAATGTGCAGTTGCGCGAGCTGCTGATGGCGCGCGTCGAACCGTTCGCGGTGACGCTGCTGCTGCCGCTGTTCTTCGCCATGACCGGGCTGCGCATGCGCGCCGATACGCTGCAGGCCAGCGATGTCCTGTTGTGCGTGGTGGTGATCGCGGTAGCGACGACCGGCAAGCTGCTGGGCACCTTCAGTGCCGCACGCAGTGCCGGCATGCCCACCCGTGAGGCGTGGCGGCTGGGTGCACTGATGAACACCCGTGGCCTGATGGAGCTGATCGTGCTCAACCTGGGTTACGAACTTGGCCTGCTCGGTGACCGGCTGTTCGCGGTGCTGGTGATCATGGCGCTGGTGACAACGGCGATGACCGGGCCACTGTTGAACCTGATCGAGCGGCGCAGGGGCTGAGCGTTGAACGGTAGTGGGGGGGGGGGGGGGGGGGCCCCGCGCTGGGGGGGGGGGGGGCCGCGGGGGGGGGGCGGGCGCGGGGGCCCCCCCCCGGGCCCCCCCGCCCGGTGGGGTGCGGCGTGGGCCGGCCGCCCGCCGGCCGGCCCCCGCGCCCCCAGCCCGTGTGGGCGGCGGCCCCCGAA
>NZ_JBAWUK010000024.1:0-69486 GCF_037079935.1 Stenotrophomonas maltophilia group sp. Smal12
CGCCTGCGTCGCCCCCCCCGGTGGTCGTGAATAAACTACGGACTTCGACACTACCGGCCCTTTACCCACACCACCAAACCCGCCAGTTACCTCGCAAGCAGGCTCGAGGACACCTGGGCGGCCCGCCATCCACACCGCCTGATCATTGTAAACAAACCTCTTGGGGTGTGGTCCACGGGTCGCCCCAACCCCTGGTATTCAGGGTCGTCGGCCCACCGGCCCGCCAGGTGGGCCGGGTGTGGGTGTTAGAATAAACCTCCGGGCGGCCCCCCTGCCCTGCTATATAATCCTTAACTGTCGGGGGGGGGGTGGGGGGGGGGGGGGGGGTGGATGCGGGGGGGGGCGCCCGCAAAACCCCAAGGGGGGGGGGGGGGCCCCCCCCCCCGCCCCCCCCCCCCCCCCCCAACCCCCCCCCACCCCGCCTTCGACAGTTCTCCGCGATCCTTCGAATCGACACGGGGTCGGATCCCGTTGCTACGCAACGGGCTCTGACCCCGATTTTCGGTTGATGGGGTCAGAGCCGTTTTCCGTTGGAAAACGGATCCGACCCCGCGCGGCTCAGGCGCCGGTCGCCACCGGGCGGCTGCTGTCGCTCACCCAACCACTCCAGGAATCGGCATAGATGCGTGCGCCGCTCAGGCCGGCCGTTTCCATCGCCAGCAGCAGGTGGCAGGCGGTCACGCCGGAACCGCACATCAGCACCACCTGCTGCGGATCGCGGTTGCCGATCACGCCCTGCAGTTCGGCGCGCAACTCCTGTGCGTTGCGCAGGCGGCCGTCGAGCACGTTCAATGCGAACGGGCGGTTGACCGCGCCCGGCACATGCCCGGCCACCGGGTCCAGCGGCTCCACTTCACCACGGAAGCGTTCACCCGCGCGCGCGTCGACCAGCCAGCCCGGCGCATGCTTCAGCCGCGCGGTGATTTCATCGGCGTTGGCGATCTGGGTGGTGTCGAAACGGCCTGGGTAATCAGGCAGCGCGTTCACCCCAGCCTGTCCGCTTTCCAACGCGTGGCCGGCGGCCTGCCACGCGGCGATGCCGCCGTCGAGTACGGCCACCCGGGTGTGACCGATCAGGCGCAGCAGCCACCACAGGCGCGAGGCGGCCATGCTGCCGTCGCTGCCATCGTAGACCACGACCTGGGTGTCGGGGCCGATGCCCCACTGCCCCAGCTTCGCAGCAAAGGCATCGCTGTCCGGCAATGGGTGGCGACCATGGCCGACGCGGCTGAGATCGGACAGATCACGGTTGAGATCGGCATGCACCGCAGTCGGGATATGCCCTGCCAGGTACTGGCCGCCCGCAGCCTGCGGGTCGGCCAGCGAAGCACGCGCATCGACCACGCGCACGGCGGTACTGGCGGTGGCGCGCGCGTCGACCACCCGCACGCCGTCGCCCAGCGCAGCGGCAAGGGTGGCGACATCGACCAGGGTGGTCCACGGCGGATCGATCGGCTTCATTGCACTTGCTCCAGGCGGCGACGCAGGTTGTAGAGAATGGCGGCGGTCGCCCCCCAGATGCGCTGGCCCGGCCAGCCATACTCAAGGACGTGGCGAACCCGGCCGCGATGATTGATTTCGACCTGGCGCAGGCTGTCGGGCGCCATCAGGTAATCCAGCGGCACCTCGAATACCTCGGCCACTTCACTGGGCTGCGGGACCGGCACGAACTCCGGATCGACCACCGCCACCACCGGCGTGACCCGGTAGCCGGTGATCGTCACGAAGGGATCGAGATAGCCCAGCGCCTGCACCTGGCCGGGCGACAATGCGATTTCTTCCTGGCTCTCGCGCAGCGCGGCCGCCAGCGCGTCGCGGTCATCGGGTTCGGTGCGGCCACCGGGGAATCCGACCTGGCCACCATGGGTGCGCAGTGTTTCGGTGCGACGGGTGAGGATCACCTGTGCGCCGTTGGCGCGCGGCACGATGCCGGCCAGCACCGCAGCCTCCACCGGAGGCCCGGGCGGTAGCAGGTCGACCAGCTCACTGCGGTTCCAGCCGTCGCCCGCAGGTGGTTGGGCCAAGGGGTGCAGCGCCCGCATCAGTCGCTCGTGGTCGGCCAGCGAGCCACGCAGCGATTGCTGCAGTTGTTCGCGCAGGGGCTGCACGCGATGCAGGATGCGGCTGCGTTCCTCGTTGCTCATCGACGACCACCGCGCGATCTCATCGATATGCCGCCCGCAGCCGGTGCATTGCCGGTGCGGATCCAGCATGCACACTCCGATGCAGGGACTTGCGACAACACGCGCCGTTTCTTCCATTGTTTGCACCCGCCAACAGTAGCGCGATCGGGCTGAATTTGCGCGGGACGATACGACGCCCATGGCGCAGCGCTACAGGTCGCGCACTGCGCAAACAAAAACGCGCCGGTGGGGTCACCGGCGCGTTTGGTTTGCTGCTTCGATTTACTTGACGCTGACCAGCTTGATCTCGAACTGCACAGCCACGTTCGGCGGGAACGGAGTGCGCGGATCGGCACCGTAGGCCTGGTCCGGCGGCAGGGTGACTTCCCACTTCGAGCCTGCCGGCATCTGCAGCAGGGTCTCGCGCATGGCCTTCATTTCGACTTCGCTGACCTTGATCGACGGGATCTGCTGGGCCGGGCGGGCTTCGGTCGGGCGCTGGCCGTACGGGAACGGACCGGCCACTTCCAGCTGCACGGTGCTGGCCTGGGTCGGCTTGGCGCCCTTGCCGGCCTCGATCACGCGGTACTGGACGCCGCTCGGCAGGGACTGCACGCCGGCCTTGGCCTTGTTCGCCGCGATGAACTGGTCGCTCTTGGTCTTGTTTTCGGCAGCCGCCTTTTCGTACTCGGCCTTGGCGGCCTGGGCACGGCCCTGCTCGCGCTTCTGGAACGCTTCAACGGCCGGCTTCAGCTGCTCGGCGGTGATCGCCGGCTGCTTCTTGGCGTAGGCATCCTGCAGGCCCTTCACCACCGAGTTGATGTCCAGCTGCTCACCACGACCGGTCAGCTCCGCCAGGTTGTTGCCGTAGTCGTAACCGAAGTAGTAGCTCAGCTTGCCCTTTTCGGACGAGACGTCCTGGGCGAAGGCATTGCCCGTCAGGGCCAGGGCCGCGACGGCGACCGCGATAGAACGCAACTTCATCAAACAGTTCTCCAGGGGTGGTAACTCAGGGACGTTCTGCGCCGCCCTGAGGCGACGGGTTAGGATAACGGGCGCAACGTGTAACCGCTACTCACGATGCAGGCTATGACCCGTCTGCGTTTGCAGAGTTCAATATCACTTCTTTTTAACGTTCCAGGAGTTTCCCCGTGGCCGATGCCCTGATCGCTGTCGCTGACGACGGCGCCATCCGCACCGTGACCGTCCAGCGCCCGGACAAGCTCAATGCCCTCAACGCCGCGACCCTGCAGGCCCTGGCCGATGCCTTCAGGGACGCCGCCGCCGATCCGGAGGTGCGCGTCGTGGTATTGACCGGGGCGGGCCCCAAGGCGTTCGTGGCCGGTGCCGACATCGCGGAAATGAACACTCTCAGCGCCGTTCAGGGACGTGATTTCTCGCTGCTGGGCCAGGCGCTGATGCGCCAGATCGAGCGCATGCCCAAGCCGGTCATCGCACGCGTGAATGGTTTCGCACTGGGCGGTGGCCTGGAACTGGCGATGGCCTGCCACCTGCGCATCGCCGCAGATACCGCCAAGGTCGGCCAACCGGAAATCAACCTCGGCCTGATCCCCGGCTTCGGCGGCAGCCAGCGCCTGCTGCGCCTGTGCGGCCGCGCCGCCACCCTGGAGCTGTGCCTGCTGGGGGCGCCGATCAACGCCGCGCGTGCGCTGGAACTGGGCATCGTCAACGAAGTCGTGCCGGCCGACGCGCTGGACAACCGCGTGCAGGACGTCGCCCACCAGCTGGCACGCTCAGCCCCGCTGGCCCTGCGTGGCCTGCTCGACGCGGTGCACGTGGGCGGCGAATGCAGCCTGGAGGCCGGGCTGGAATACGAAAGTGCGCAGTTCGGCCTGCTGTTCGCCACCGAGGACATGCGCGAAGGCACCAGCGCCTTCCTGCAACGCCGCGCGCCGGCCTTCCAGAACCGCTGACGCCATGGCATCCCGACCCAACCCCGCGCAGTTGTTCGCCCGGGTCCAGGCAGACGATCTCGATGGTGCCCTGCAGGCCGGGCTGATGGACTACGTCGTCCGTGCCGGCGACGACCGGTTGCTGCCTGACCACCCCGACCTTCCGCAACGCCTGTGCCAGGCCCAGCAGCAACTGCGCGCGGCCTGGGCTGCACGCGAACGCTACCGCGCCCGTGCGGTGCGCCTGGCCCGCCGCGAGGCCGAGCGCGATGCACGCCGCACCCCGGCACCAGCCCCGGACGTGAAGCCCGCCCTGCCCGCTGCGGCAGCCGCGATTCTGGCCCGGGCCAAGGCCCGCGCCCGCGGCAAGGAACAGTAATGGCCACCACGAAGAAGACCGCACGCGCCCCGGCGCGGCGTGGCGGCACGATGCCGCGCGCCGACGTGGTGGAGATGTTCACCCGCCTGCGCGAACTCAACCCGCACCCGAAGACCGAACTGGAGTACAGCTCGCCGTTCGAGCTGCTGGTAGCGGTGGCGTTGTCGGCGCAGGCCACCGACGTCGGCGTCAACAAGGCCACGCGTCGACTGTTCCCGGTCGCCAACACGCCGGCGAAGATCCTTGCGCTCGGCGAGGATGGCCTGAAGCCGTACATCGCCACCATCGGGCTGTTCAACGCCAAGGCAAAGAACGTGATCGCGACCTGCGCGATCCTGCTGGAGAAGCATGGCGGTGAAGTGCCCCGCGATCGCGAAGCGCTGGAAGCGCTGCCGGGTGTCGGGCGCAAGACCGCCAACGTGGTGCTCAACACCGCGTTCGGCGAGCCGGTAATGGCGGTGGACACGCACATCTTCCGCGTCGCCAACCGCACAGGACTGGCGCCGGGCAGGAACGTGCGCGAGGTAGAAGACAAGCTGGTGAAGGTGATTCCGGCCGAGTTCCTGCTCGACGCACATCACTGGCTGATCCTGCACGGGCGTTATGTGTGCAAGGCGCGCAAGCCGGATTGCCCGGGCTGCGTGATCGCCGACCTGTGCCGGTTCAAGGATAAGACCACGGCCGAGTGACGGCAGCATCCACGCAGGGCGTGGATCTACTGCAACCGGGTCGCAATCCGGGCGTCATACGCAAGCGGTTTCAATGGCAGGCCCTGCCGTGACGGGGCCTGCGGCGGATGTCTGCCGCGCGTGAACTGTCACATTTACGCAATCTTTACCTTCTAGCCTGCGCGCATCTTCCCACCTGCCTGCAAGGCTCCTCTCCATGAAACTGCATCACCAACTCCTGACGGTGGCCGTGGCTGCTGCGCTGTATGTGCCGGCTGCACACGCCGAAGTCGCCATCGACGTGATCGGCGGTTCGGAAATCACCTTCGAAGGCCTGGTCCAGGCCGACGGCAACTGGTTCCACAACGATGTGGTCGACCTCAACGGTGGCGACGCCGGCAACGGCAAGAACAGCGAATTCGAACTGCGTCGCGCCGAGCTGGTGCTGAAGGGCAAGGGCCCGGGCAACGTGGAGTGGGTGGTCGGCTATGACGCCAAGGCCGACAAGTTCCTCGACACCAACGTGAAGTACAAGCTGCTTGGCAACGCCAACCACTTCCTGCAGCTGGGCCAGTTCAAGCAGCCCAACAGCCTGGAAGAACTGTCCAGCACCAAGAACAACGATTTCATTTCCAAGGCAGCGGTCACCAATACCTATGCCATCGCCCGCCGCCTGGGCGGCGCGTACAGCTACGGCCAGGACAACTGGTCGGTGACCGCCAGCGCCTTCGGCCGCGAGCTGACCCGCAACCTGGCCCACGGCAGCGGCTACGGCGCGCGTGGCACCTGGGCCCCGATCAATGAGAAGGGCCAGGTCCTGCACTTCGGTCTGAGCTACGTCAACTACGACGCCGACGCCGACACCCTGCGCGTGCGTGCGCGTCCGAATGCCGACCTCGCCACTGCCCGCCTGGTTGACAGCGGCAACCTGACCGACACCGACCGCGTCAGCACCATCGGTGCCGAAGCGATGTACTTCCAGGGCCCGTTCAAGGCCCAGGCCGAGTACTACACCAGCAAGGCCAAGCGCTACGACCACGACAACTACACCAGCGACGGCTACTACATCAGCGGCGTGTGGAACGTCACCGGCGAGACCTGGAGCTACAAGGGCGGCACTCCGGGCACCGGCCTGCCGAACAACCCGGCCGGCGGCCAGTGGCAGCTGGGCGTGCGCTACGACCACATGGACCTCAATGACGGCAACCTCGCCGCCAATCCGGTCGCCGGTCGCCCGCCGATCGTCGATGGCGTGCTGGGTGGCAAGATGGACATCTGGACCGTGGGCGCCAACTGGTACCTGCGTTCCAACTTCAAGCTGATGCTCAACTACGTGATGGTCGACAGCAAGAAGTACAGCTCCACGGCGCGCGGTTTCGTCAACGACGATCCCAACATCCTGGAAGCCCGCGCGCAGTTCTTCTGGTAAGTCCAGCCACCTGCATTGAACCGCGAAGGCACGGCCCCGGCCGTGCCTTCGTCGTTGCAGCGGTACCCGTGCCGCCCTGCCGGCGCAGCGGACGTGACATCCCTCATGACGCGTGTCACGCCCGCGTCATATGACAGACGCGGACGTGTCACGCAACCGTTATGGAATGTGCACCGAAACGTCGGGCAACCGCCCTTCGACCACCACCCCAGGAGTCTCCCCGTGATCCACGCCTTCAAATCGCGCGCCGCTGTCGCCATCCTGGCTGCATCGTCCGTGTTCGCCGCCAACGCCGCCGACATCACCGGCGCGGGCGCATCGTTCATCTACCCGGTCATGTCCAAGTGGTCGGCCGACTACAGCGCCGCAACCGGCAACAAGGTCAACTACCAGTCCATCGGTTCCGGCGGCGGTATTGCCCAGATCAAGGCCAAGACCGTTGATTTCGGCTCTTCCGATGCGCCGCTGAAGCCGGAAGACCTGGCTGCTGCAGGCCTGGCGCAGTTCCCGTCGGTGATCGGCGGCGTGGTGCCGGTGGTCAACGTGGCCGGCATCGCGCCGGGCGCGCTGAAGCTGGACGGCGCCGTGCTGGCCAACATCTTCCTGGGCAAGATCAAGAGCTGGAACGACCCGGCCATCGCCGCACTGAACCCGGGCGTGACCCTGCCCAACGCCAAGGTCACCGTCGTGCATCGTTCGGACGGCTCGGGCACCACCTTCAACTTCGTCAACTACCTGTCCAAGGTCAGCCCGGAGTGGAAGAGCTCGGTCGGTGAAGGCACCTCGGTGCAGTGGCCGGCCGGCATCGGCGGCAAGGGCAACGAAGGTGTTGCCGCCTATGTGAAGCAGATCAAGGGCGGCATCGGCTATGTCGAACTGTCCTACGCGCTTCAGAACAAGCTCTCCTACACCGCGATGAAGAATGCCGCCGGCAAGTTCGTGCAGCCGAGCGACACCTCGTTCGCTGCCGCCGCTGCCAGCGCCGACTGGGCCAACGCCCGCGACTTCTACCTGGTGATGACCAATGCGCCGGGCGCCGAGTCCTGGCCGATCACCGCCACCAACTTCATCCTGGTGCAGAAGACGCCGAAGAATGCTGCCAATGGCAAGGCGACCCAGGAGTTCTTCCGCTGGGTCTACAAGAACGGCGACGCCCAGGCCCGCCAGCTGGACTACGTGCCGCTGCCGGACAGCCTGGTCCGCCAGATCGAGACCTACTGGTCGCAGAACCTGAAGTAAGCGCGTTCCCCTGCAGGAACGGGGGCGGCGGGTCCTCTCTCCCCCGCCGCTCCCACCCGGGCGCGAGATCCTCGAGATCTCGCGCTCTTCTTGTTTTCGGGGATGCACCTGCCTCTGTAGAGCCGAGCCGACGCTCGGCTGCGCTCTGGAGCGTGCGGACCAACGGTCCGCACCTACCGTGGGCAGGGAGCTGTCGCGCATTGACGCTGCAAGGACCAACCCGCCGTCATATCAGTGCGCAGATCCGGGGTTTCCGGGTCCCGGCCGGATCGGCGCCAACCCTGTGAAACCCTTGTCAGAACGTGATCCAGTACACCTCTGTCATGGTCGTAATACGGCTGTAACAAAAACATCATTTCATAGCCGCATCCGCCGACCACGTCGGCTCTTCCCCGCTATGGAGTGACCATGAAACTGCACTCGGCCGGCCTTGCCGCCCTTTCCCTGGCCATCGCCCTGGGCCTGTCGGCCTGCGGTGGCGACAAGCAGGCCGCGCAGCAGCCGGCTGCCGACGGTAGCGCCGCTCCGGCCGCCGCCGGTGCCAAGGTGACCGCCGAAGTGTCCGGCGCGGGCGCGTCCTTCATCTTCCCGCTGGTCTCCAAGTGGTCGGCTGACTACAACGCCAGCACCGGCGCCAAGATCAACTACCAGTCGATCGGCTCCGGCGGCGGCATCGCCCAGATCAAGGCCGGGACCGTCGACTTCGGTTCGTCCGACAAGCCGCTGAGCAGCGAGGAGCTGGCCCAGGCCGGCCTGGCGCAGTTCCCGTCGGCCATCGGCGGCGTGGTGCCGGTGGTCAACATCGAAGGCCTGGAAGCCGGCAAGCTGCGCCTGAGCGGCGCCCTGCTGGCCGACATCTTCCTGGGCAAGGTCAAGACCTGGAACGACCCGGCGATCGTCGCCGCCAACCCGGGCGTGAAGCTGCCGGACGGCAAGATCACCCTGGTCCACCGTTCGGACGGTTCGGGCACCACCTTCAACTTCTCCAACTACCTGTCCAAGGTCAGCCCGGAGTGGAAGAGCAAGGTCGGCGAAGGCACCTCGGTGCAGTGGCCGGACGGCGTCGGTGGCAAGGGCAATGAAGGCGTTGCGTCCTACGTGAAGCAGATCAAGGGCTCGATCGGCTACGTCGAACTGGCCTATGCCCTGCAGAACGGCATGCCGTACACCGCCATGCAGAACGCCGCCGGCAACTGGGTCGAGCCGAGCGCGGAAACCTTCGCCGCTGCGGCCGCCAGCGCCGACTGGGCCAGCGCCAAGGACTTCAACCTGGTCATCACCAACGCCCCGGGCGAGCAGGCGTGGCCGATCACCGCCACCAACTTCATGCTGATGCAGAAGCAGCCGAAGGACGCCAAGCGCAACCAGGACACCCTGGCCTTCTTCAAGTGGGCCTTCGAGAACGGCCAGGCCCAGGCCAACGAGCTGCACTACGTGCCGCTGCCGGCCGAACTGGTCAAGCAGATCGAGGCCTACTGGGCGACCGACCTGAAGTGATGGACTCGACGGTGCCCGCCCCGCGCGGGCACCGCTTGTTCCACGCCGTGCCGCCCCGCCCCTTCCTGGCCCAGCCGTCCCCATGAATGCCATCGCCCAGCCTGTAGCCGCCCCGTCCACGCGTGATGCGCGTGATGCCCGCAACGACAAACTGTTCCGATGGGTGCTGGTCGGCACCGTCATCTTCGTCCTGATCGCCCTGGCCTGCGCCGCGCTGTCGATGCTGTGGGGCGGTCGCCATGCCCTGCAGATGCAGGGACTGAGCTTCTTCTTCTCCGCCGACTGGAATCCGGTCGAAAACAAGTTCGGCGCCCTGGCTCCGATCTACGGCACCCTGGTCACCGCCGTCATCGCGATGGTCATCGCCGTGCCGGTCAGCTTCGGCATCGCCTTCTTCCTCACCGAAGTCGCGCCGCGCTGGCTGCGTGGCCCGGTCGGTACCGCCATCGAACTGCTGGCCGGCATCCCCTCGATCATCTACGGCATGTGGGGCCTGTTCGTGCTGGTGCCAGTGATGACCGAGTACGTCACCCCGTTCCTCAACGAGACCCTGGGCGAATGGCCGGTCATCGGCCCGATGTTCCAGGGCCCGCCGCTGGGCATCGGCATGCTCACCGCCGGTTTCGTGCTGGCCATCATGGTCATTCCGTTCATTTCCTCGGTGATGCGCGAGGTGTTCCTGACCGTGCCCACCCGCCTGAAGGAATCGGCCTATGCGCTGGGCTCCACCAAGTGGGAAGTGAGCTGGGACATCGTCCTGCCCTACACCCGCTCGGCGGTCATCGGCGGCATCTTCCTCGGCCTGGGCCGCGCGCTGGGCGAAACGATGGCGGTGGCCTTCGTGATCGGCAACAGCGTGCGCCTGTCGCCGTCGCTGCTGGAACCGGGCACCACCATCGCCGCGCTGATCGCCAATGATTTCGGCGAAGCCACTGAAACCTACCGTTCGGCCCTGCTGCTGCTCGGCTTCGTCCTCTTCATCGTCACTTTCGTGGTGCTGGCCATCGCCCGCCTGATGCTGATGCGCCTGTCCCGCAAGGAGGGCAACTGATGTCCACCACCGCTGATTCGCTGTACCTGCGCCGCCGCATCGGCAACGTCGTTGCGATCACTGCGTCCTGCGCCACCGCCCTGTTCGGCCTGTTCTTCCTGGGCTGGATCCTGTTCACCCTGGCTGCCAAGGGCCTGGCCGGCATCAACTGGGATCTGTTCACCAAGATGACCCCGCCGCCGATGCAGGACGGCGGCCTCGCCAACGCCTTCTTCGGCAGTGCCGTGATGTGTGCACTGGCCATCGGCATCGGCACCCCGCTGGGCGTGCTGGCCGGTACCTGGCTGGCCGAGTATGGCAACGCCCGCAAGGCCGGCACCGTGGTCCGCTTCGTCAACGACATCCTGCTGTCGGCGCCGTCCATCGTGCTGGGCCTGTTCGTCTACACGCTGTACGTGATGCAGACCGGGGGCAACTTCTCGGCATTCGCCGGCGCCCTGTCGCTGGCCTTCATCGTGCTGCCGGTGGTGGTACGCACCACCGACGAAATGCTGCGCCTGGTGCCCTCGCAGATGCGCGAAGCGGCCCTGTCGCTGGGCATCCCGCAGTGGAAGGTGATCGTGCAGGTGCTGTACCGCAGTGCCTCGGCCGGCATCATCACCGGCATCCTGCTGGCGCTGGCCCGCATTTCCGGCGAGACCGCTCCGCTGCTGTTCACCGCCTTCGGCAACCAGTACTGGAACAACAACATCTTCCAGCCGATGGCTTCGGTGCCGGTGGTGATGAACCAGTTCGCCGGCAGCCCGTATGAATCCTGGCAGGTACTGGCCTGGGCCGGTGCCCTGGTGCTGACTGTCTTCGTGCTGCTGGTCAGCCTTGCCGCCCGCGGCATCCTGCTGCGCAACCGTATCTCCCATGACTGACCTTTCCGTGGATAACGCCATGAACGACCTTTCCAACGCCGTGCCGATGCAGCGCATCGCCGTGCCGTCCTCGCACGAGAGCCTGCACACCCCGGCTCCGGTCAAGCTTGCCGCGCGCGGACTGGACTTCTACTACGACAAGTTCCACGCCCTGAAGGGCATCAACCTGGAAATCCCGGAGAAGCGCGTGACCGCGCTGATCGGTCCTTCCGGTTGCGGCAAATCGACCCTGCTGCGCATCTTCAACCGCATCTACGCGCTGTACCCGAAGCTGGAAGCGCGCGGTGAAGTGCTGCTGGACGGCGAGAACATCCTGTCGCCGAAGTACCCGATGAACCGCCTGCGCAGCAAGGTCGGCATGGTGTTCCAGAAGCCGGTGCCGTTCCCGATGACCATCTTCGAGAACGTGGCCTACGGCATTCGCCACCATGAGAAGCTGAGCAAGGCCGACATGGCCGACCGCGTCGAGCAGGCGCTGCGCCAGGGCGCACTGTGGGACGAAGTGAAGGACAAGCTGGGGCAGAGCGCACTGGGCCTGTCCGGTGGCCAGCAGCAGCGCCTGTGCATCGCCCGTGCCGTGGCCCTGCGCCCGTCGGTGCTGCTGCTGGACGAGCCGACCTCGGCGCTGGATCCGATCTCGACCAGCCGCATCGAGCAGCTGGTGGAAGAGCTCAAGCACGAGTACACGATCGTGATCGTCACCCACAACATGCAGCAGGCTGCGCGCGTGTCCGACTACACCGCCTTCATGTACCTGGGCGACCTGATCGAGCACGACCGCACCGAAGTGATCTTCTCGCAGCCGTCGCAGCGGCAGACCGAGGACTACATCACCGGTCGCTTCGGCTGAAACCTCAGTCGAGCATGGCTCGACTCTACAGACAACGTCAGTCGAGCATGGCTCGACTCTACAGAGCGGAACAACCATGAACCTTCCCAACGACCACATCGTCAAGAGCTACGACGAGGAGCAGCAGCGCCTGGTGGCCGAAATCGTGCGCATGGGCGAGATGGCCGTCGCCCAGCTCGAAGCGGCGATGGACGTGATCGAGAAACGCGACGAGAACGCCGCCCATCGCATCATCGCCAACGACGAAGCGATCGACGCGCTTGAGCAGCAGATCAGCCACGACGTGATGCGCCTGGCGCTGCGTGGGCCGATGGCGCGCGACCTGCGCGAGATCCTCGCTGGCCTGCGCATCCCGGCCGACATCGAGCGCATCGGCGACTATGCAGCGAACGTGGCCAAGCGCTCGATCGCGCTGGGCAAGGTGCCGCCGCTGCCGCAGATCCAGGGCCTGCGCGCGCTGGGCCGCCTGGCCGCGCAGCAGGTGCGCCGTGCCATCGCCGCCTACCGCGACAACGATGCCGAGGCCGCATTGGCACTGCGCGAGGACGACGCCCGCCTGGACGCCCAGTACACGGCGCTGTTCCGCGAGCTGCTCACCTACATGATGGAAGACCCGCGCAACATCACCCCGTGCACCCACCTGCTGTTCATGGCCAAGAACCTGGAGCGCGTGGGCGACCACGCGACCAACATCGCCGAGAACGTGTGGTTCCTGGTGCACGGCGAGCAGCCGCTGCCACCGCGTGAGAAGCGTGACGAGACCTCCAGCACCGGCCAGCCCTGACGCTGCACTGCAACACCGGAGTCGACTCCAAGGTGGCCGCTGTCCTGTGACAGCGGCCTTCCTTTTTTGCGGTGTTCCGCCCGCGTTGTGGGCGCCGTGCTTGCCCGGCGCAGACCTTCCGGATGCTTCTGTAACAAATCTCACGAAAATTTGAGTTCTTGGCGAGGATTCGTTGAGTAGGATCGCTGCACCATCGTTTCACCCCGGGCACCTGCCCACCACCCAGGAGTAAGACCGATGAGCAGTTCCAACAAGACCCTGTCCCTGCTGACCGCTACCGCCCTGGCCGCCGGCCTGGGCATGACCGCCAGCGCCTCGGCGCTGAGCATGAGCGACCTCGCCCAGGGCTACCTTGTGGCCGGCCAGGCAGCCAAGGCCAGCACCGATGCCAAGGCCGCCGACACCAAGATGGCCGCTGACGCGACCAAGCACGCCGAAGGCAAGTGTGGTGCCGATGGCAAGAGCGGCGAAGGCAAGTGCGGTGCCGACAAGGGCAAGGCTGCCGGCGCAGCGGGCGCCAAGGCCAAGGCCGGCGACACGAAGTCGGCTGAAGGCAAGTGCGGCGAAGGCAAGTGCGGTGGCAAGCACTGACGTCCGCGCCAGCCTCGTCCACCCGCGGTCGCCGCTTCGTGCGGCGGCCGCCGGGTTGGGCCTGCGCCGGGCGCTGCTGCAGGACCTGCGTGACGCCCCGGAAGGCGACTTCGACTTCCTCGAATGCGCACCGGAGAACTGGATCCATGTCGGCGGCCCGGCCGGTGATGCCCTGGCTGATCTGGCGCAGCGCCATCCGCTGAGCTGCCACGGCCTGTCGCTGTCGCTGGGCGGCAGTGCACCGCTGGATACCCAGCTGCTGGAACAGGTCGGCCGGTTCCTGGAGAAGCACCGCGTGCCGCTGTACAGCGAGCACCTGAGCTACTGCAGCGACGACGGCCACCTGTACGACCTGCTGCCGATTCCCTTTACCGACGAAGCCGTGCGCCATACCGCCGCGCGCATCCGCACGGTGCAGGACCTGCTGGGCCGCCGTATCGCGGTGGAGAACGTGTCCTACTACCTGGCACCGGAACCGGCGATGGACGAGCTGGCGTTCACCAATGCGGTGCTCGCCGAAGCCGACTGCGACCTGCTGCTGGACGTCAACAACGTCTACGTCAACGCCTGCAACCACGGCTACGATGCCGATGCCTTCATCGCCGGCCTGCCTGCGCAGCGCATCGTCTGCCTGCATGTGGCCGGTCATCTGGATGAAGCCCCGGACCTGAAAATCGATACCCACGGCAGCGCGGTGATCGATCCGGTCTGGGCGCTGCTGGCACGTACCTATGCACGCATCGGCCCGCGCCCCACCCTGCTCGAACGCGATTTCAATTTCCCGCCTTATGCAGAACTGCAGGGCGAACTGCAGACCATCCGCCGCCTGCAGGCCACGCACGCCGGGATGGCACATGATTGATTCCGCCGACACCCTGCGCGCGCAGCAGCACGCGTTCACCGCACACCTGCGCGACCCGCAGGCGGTACCTGCGCCGGCCGGCCTGGATCCACGCCGGGTCGCGGTATACCGGCACCTGCTGTTCAACAACCTGCTCGGCCTGTTGAGCAACGGTTTCCCGGTCTGCGTGCGCCTGCTTGGCGAACCGGCCTGGAGCGCCCTGGTGCGCCACTACTTCGCCACGCATCGCTGCCAGACACCGCTGTTCACCGAATTGGCCGCTGAATTTGTGCAGTGGCTGCAGGCGCAGCCACAGCTGCCGCACCCGGCATTGGCCGAACTGGCGCACTACGAGTGGGTGGAAACCGCGCTGTACCAGCTGCAGGCCGAACCGCTTCCTGCGCCTGGCGATACTGATCCACTTCGGGTGCCGCTGCGGCGTTCGCCGCTGGCATGGCCGCTGCTGTACCAATGGCCGGTGCACCGTCTCGGTGCAGAGGATGCGCCGACCCAGCCCCTTCCAGAACCCACCGGCCTGCTGGTCCGCCGCGAAGCCGACGGTGAAGTGCGATTCGCCGCGCTCAGCCCGCTGGCGGTACACCTGCTGGCCAGCATCGGCGAACGGCCCGGCCTGGAAGGACAGACGTACCTGCAGCAGCTGGCCACCTCGCACGGCCTGGCCGAAGACGCACTGGCCGAGCCCGGTGCTGCACTGCTGCTGCAGTTCCTGCAGGCCGGCGTGATCGGCCCGCTCGCACCCCCGCCCTGACGCCTCTTCCACTGGAGATCCAACGATGAACCTGCCGCTCCTGGCCGCCGCGCGCGGCCGGCTGGACCGTCTCGCCCCTTGGGTGGCGCCGCTGGGCCTGCGCCTGCTGCTGGCCTGGGAATACTTCGAATCCGGCCGTGAGAAGCTGCACGGCCAGAACTGGTTCGCCGACCTGCAGGACGCCTTCCCGTTCCCGTTCAACCAACTGCCTGCTGCCCTGAACTGGCAGCTGGCCACCTGGTTCGAACTGGTTGGCGCGGCCTGCCTGCTGTTTGGTTTCGGTACCCGCTTCGCCGCCGCCAGCCTGCTGGTGCTGACCGTGGTGGCGACCTATGCGGTGCATTGGCCGATGCAATGGAATTCGCTGGGTGACCTCGCGATGGGGTATGCCATCAGCGACCAGGGCTACGGCAACTTCAAGCTGCCGGTGCTGTTCATGGCCATGCTGCTGCCGCTGATCTTCACTGGCGCCGGCAAGCTGAGCGTGGACGCCTGGTTGGCCCGGTGGCAGCTATCGGTCACGACGGCACGGCCTGCGGTGCGCTAGATGCCGGCCATGATCGGTGCGCCGTGTGCCAACCAAGGTTGGCACCGGAATCCTGAGCGTGCGGTGCCCGGTAGGTGTCGACCTTGGTCGACACACGCCCACGCAGGGAACCCATGCGCAGAAGGCTGGCCGGGCGCTCAGGGTCGCTCTGCTAGAATTCACGCATGACTGACTCCCCCTCCGCACCTGCCGCCGCTCCCGATTCCGCAGTACCCCAGGCGCAGCGCGCGATGTCACAACGCTTCCGCGGCTTCCTGCCGGTGGTGGTGGATGTGGAAACCGGTGGCTTCGACAGCCAGCGCAATGCGCTGCTGGAAATCGCTGCGGTGCCGATCGAGATGGACGAGAACGGCCTGCTCTACCCCGGCCAGACCGCCAGTGCCCACGTGGTCCCAGCCGAGGGCCTGGAAATCGATCCGAAGTCGCTGGAAGTGACCGGCATCATCCTCGACCACCCGTTCCGGCTGGCCAAGGAAGAAAAAGCGGCGTTGGACCACATCTTCACTCCGGTGCGTGCGGCGATGAAGAAGTACGGCTGCCAGCGCGCGATCCTGGTGGGCCACAACGCGCATTTCGACCTCGGCTTCGTCAACGCGGCCGTGGCCCGCACCGGCCACAAGCGCAACCCGTTCCATCCGTTCAGCGTGTTCGACACGGTCACCCTGGCCGGTATCGCCTACGGCCAGACCGTGCTGGCGCGTGCGGCCACCGCCGCCGGGCTGGGTTGGGATGCCAACGAGGCACACAGCGCGGTGTATGACACCGAGCAGACCGCGCGGCTGTTCTGCACCATCGCCAACGCCTGGCCGCGGTGAAGCGGCCAACGGCGGAGCCCCTCGTGGCGTGAAGCGAATCATCAGTTGGGCCGGGCGGGTGGACTGCGCAGGGGACGCTGCAAGTACGTCCATGTAAGCTCGGTCGCCGCATCCATGCGGCTCACGCCCCTGCGCAGCCCACCCGTCCGGCCACGGACACGTTGCTGGGTGCCACGGAAAGATCAGAAAGCAGGAGCAACAGCGGATCGCTGCGCTCGTTGGGGCTGCCGACGACCTCTGTGGTGGGTACTCCTTTGGTGGGTGCCGACCATTGGTCGGCACCGCCGGTTGGTGCGGCACTCCAGTAGATCCACGCCATGCGTGGATGCGATCAACCGATGCTCGTGCGATCGCGGCCGTCGCTCTTGGCGCGGTACAGCGCGCGGTCGGCGCGCTGGTACAGCAGTGCCGGGGTGCGGTCGTCGGCATCCAGCTCTACCAGGCCCGCGCTGAAGGTGACACGCAGGCCCGCCACGCCGCCCCAATCGGGATGATCATGGAACAGGCCACGCAGGCGCGCGCACAGCTGTGCGGCTTCCTCCAGGCGGGTGTCGTTGAGCAGCAGCGCGAACTCTTCGCCGCCGGTGCGCGCCGGCAGGTCGGAGTCGCGGCAGGCCGCTGCGATCAATGACGCCACCTGCACCAGCACGGCATCGCCGATGCTGTGGCTGTGGCGGTCGTTGACCTCCTTGAAGTGATCGATGTCGAGCACCACCAGGCACAACGGATGACCACTGCGCTGTGACCGGGCGAAGTCACGCGCCAGCGTTTCGTCGAAGGCGCGGCGATTGGCCAGGCCGGTCAGGGCATCCTCGCGGGCCTGCCGCTCGAAGGCTTCGGCCTGGCGCGCCAGGCGCTCGGCCAGTTCGGTCTTTTCCTGGTTCAGCGCCTGCAGGTGCACCGTCTTGGCCTGCAGGTCGAAGGTCGCTTCGTCCACCCGCCGTGCCAGGCGCAGATTGCTGGCCTTCAGCTGCTGCAGCAGCAGCCGGTACAGGGCCACAAGGCCAGCCAGCAGCAGCATCCCCGCCAGCACCTGCACGCTGCGGCGCTGCCACCAGAACGGCTCCACGGTGAAGCTCCACACCGCCTCCTGTTGGCCCCAGCTGCCGCCGGGATGGGCGGCCGCCACATGCAGGGTGTAGTCGCCCGGCGGCAGTCCGACGAACTCGACGCTGCGCTGCGGGCCGCGCTCGACCCAGCCGGCATCCAGCCCGTCCAGCCGCGTGCGATAGCGGATCCGGTCGGACATCAGGTAGCTCAGGCCGACATAGCTCACCGCCAACCGGCGCCCCCCGGGAACATGGTTGCGATCCGGCCCTTCCCAATGCACCGGCGCGCCATCCACCTGCACGCTCTCGATCGCGGCTGGCGGCGATGGCCGCTCGCGGAAACGCTGCAGGCGCTGCGGGTCGACCGTGCTCAGGCCGCCTGCGGTGACCACCCAGAACGTGCCGTCCTGGCGCAGGATCGCCGATGGGCTGGAGCTGCCGTTGGCCTGTGCATTGGCCATGCCGTCGATCTCGTTGTAACGCTCCACCGCCACCCGCGGCGTGCGGCCATCGGCCACGGCGTTGAGGGTGGCCATATCGGTGCGCAACACGCCGCGATTGCTGCTGATCCACACATTGCCAAGGCGATCCGGCACCAGCTGGAACACCGCATCCACCGGCATGCCCTGCTCCAGGCCGACCCGTGCCAGCCTGCCATTGCGCCAGCGGTAAAGGCCGCGATCACTGCTGATCCACATCGCGTCGCCCAGCTGGTGGAAGCCGAACACGCTGCGGCCACCGCCCAGCGGCGCCAGGTCGATCGACTGCACGTGGTCGCCGCGCAGCACGCGGATGCCTTCGATGGTGCCGATCCACAGGTTGCCCTGATGGTCATGCTCAAGCGCGGTGATCAGGCCGCCGGGCATGCCCGGCACGTTCGAGACCTGCACATGGTCGCCGTCGATGCGCACCACGCCCTTCTGCGTGCCGGCCCAGACCACGCCCTGGGAATCAACGCTGATCGCGCGGATGTTGCCACCCGGCATGCCGTCGGCTGCGGCGTAGTTGTGGCGCAGGTGGCCGTCGCGGCCGAGCCGGTAGACACCATCGCCGAAGGTTCCGACCCACAGGTCACCGTCCGGCCCCTGCGCCAGGCTCCGGACGGACGGTGCCTTGCCACCGCGGTTGTGCAGCGGCACGGCACGGAACCGGCCATCCGGCGTCTGCAGGTCCAAGCCACTGGCGCTGCCGACCCACAGCTGGCGATCTCGATCCTCGAATACCGTGCGCACGTAGTCGCCACTGAGCCCATCGCGCTCGGTGTAGCTGCTGAACAGTGTTTCGCGCAGGCGATAGAGCCCGCCGTTGGCGCCCACCCAGATGCTGCCTTCGGCATCCTCGCGCAGGCTGACCACGCGTCCGCCCGGCAGGTTCAGGCCGGCCGGCAGTCGCTCCAGGCCATGTGCGGAGATGCGCAGCAGGCCCTGGTTCTCGGTGCCCAGCCACAGGTCACCGTGCCGGTCCTGCAGCATCGAGGTCATGTGCAGCTGGCCCGGCAGGCGGTGCACCAGCACCAGCTGGTCGTCCTCCACCCGGTACAGGCGCTCACCGGCGACGATCCACAACGCGCCATCCGGCGCACGGTAGGGCCACGACAGGCCACTGCCGGCACCCAGCCCCCATGCGGCGGGGGCGCGCTTGAGCACGCCATCGTTGTCGCGCAGCACCAGCCCGTCCAGCGTACCGACCCAGACCCGGTCCTGCGCGTCGACCACCAGCCTGGTGAAGCTCATCGCCATCGGCAGGTCCGCCGCCGGCGCCTGGTAGACAATGCCGCTGTCCGGCGTCAGGTAGCCGATGCCCTTGCCTTCGTACAGCAGCCACAGCCGGCCCTGGCTGTCCATCTGCATGGACTGGATCAACACCTGCGGCGTATCGGCCTGGTGCTCCCAGACCCGCCATTGGCCATCACTGCCACGGTGGCTGACGTTGCCGCGTGAATCGCTGATCCACAGTCCGCCCTGGCGGTCGACGAACAGGGCGCCGATGCCGTTGTCGCGCAGGCCCGGGCGCGTGCTGCGGTCGAACACGGTGAAATCCAGGCCGTTGTAGCGCACCAGCCCTTCCCAGGTGGCGAACCACAGATGGCCTTCCGGTGTCTGCGCAATGTCGCGCAGCGAGTTGTGCGGCAGGCCATTGCGCGAGGTCCATACATCAATGGCGTAGTCGCGCAGCGGGGGCGCGCCTTCCTGCGCAGCCAACGGCAGCGCGAGGGCCAGCAGCAGCCACAACAGGCCCTGCCGCAGTGCCCGCCTGAATCCTGATGCGCGGCGCTCCACCCAGCGCCTCTTGTCCCCCTGCCCGCCCATCACCGCAGCGGCGGCGGCCAGGTGCGGCTGCAGGACGCGGCAGCGTGCGGGAACGGCCGGGCAGCGTGCAATGGCATGCCGGCAGGAACGGGCTGGCTCATCGGGGGGAGACTGGGGAGATGCGCAGATGATAGGCCAAACCGCGGCCCCGGCGTCACCGTCCGCAGCGCGCCGACTCAGCCGGCGCGGCCGGGCGCCACCACCTGGGCACTGGCCGGCCACTGCACCACCGCCTCCAGGCCACCTTCGGCCCGGTTGCGCAGCCACAGCCGGGCGCCGTCCTTCTCGGCCAGGGCGCGCGCGATGGTCAGGCCCAGGCCGGCCCCGCCGGTTTCGCGCGAACGCGAGGTCTCCACCCGCACGAACGGATCGAACACCGCCTCCAGCTGCTCTTCGGCCAGGCCCGGGCCGTCATCGGCCACCACCACGGTAATTGCACCGCCGCTCCGCTCAACCCGCACCCGTGCCCGCTGCGCGTACATCACCGCGTTGTCCACCAGGTTGGAGAACAGCCGGTGCATGGCCAACGGACGCAACATCAGCACCGAACCACTGCCCCCTTCGAAGACCACATCACCGCCGCCTTCGGCGGCGTCCTCAACAATGCTCTCCAGCAGCGAATCCAGGTCCAGTGCGGCGCGCTGCTCGGCACTCTCGGCGCTGCGCGCCAGTTCCAGGCCCTCGCGCACCAGCGCCTGCATCGCCGCCAGGTCGCCGATCAGGCGCTCACGCAGGGCCTCGTCGCTGACATTCTCCAGGCGCAGGCGCAGCCGCGTCAGCGGCGTCTGCAGGTCGTGGGTGATCGCCGCCAGCATCTGCGTGCGTTCGGCCAGGTGCCGCTGCAGGCGGTGCTGCATGGCGTTGAAGGCTTCGGCGGCACGCTGCACTTCGCGCGGCCCGCGCAGTGGCAACGGGTCGCGCTGCAGGTCATCGCCAAGGTCTTCTGCGGCTGCGGCCAGTTCCTGCAGCGGCGCGCTGGCCATGCGCGCGACGATATAGGCCAGCACGGCAATCGCCAGCACCAGCAGGGTCAGGAACCATGGGTCCACGGCGAGGATGCCGTTGTGCGCCACCGCCGGCGAGTCCAGTGCCAGCTTCAGCAGCGTGCCGTCGTTGAGGGTCACGTCCACTGCACGGCATCTGGGCGGGATGAACGCGGGGTCGCGTTCGCGCGGCGGCCGCCGGTGGCCCGGCGGCGGCGGCGGCAGCAGCTCCTGCAGTTTGGGAATGCAGGAGCGGAACGAAGCGAAGTGCACGTGCGCGCGCGACACCGGCCCGGGGCGGTCTTCCAGTACTTCCATCAGCGCCGTGTCGGCACGCCCCAGGCGTGCGCCCGGCTGCAGCGCGCGCACGCTCGGCCCGCCGATCGCCAGCAGGCGCTCGCGCAGCTCCGGATTGCCGTCCAGCAGGTTGACGTAGCCCTGCAGGCGGTCGGCGATGCGGTTCAGGTTCTGCCGCTCGAACTCCTGCTGGCGCTTGGAGGTGGCCAGCATGGTCGCGCCGATCGCAGCCACCGCCATGCCCAGCAGCAGGATCACGAACAACCGCCCGACCATCGAGGACAGGAAATGGCGCAGGCGCTTCATCGCGGATTATTCCAGGTTGACCGACGAGGCCAGCACGTAGCCTTCGTTGCGCACGGTCTTGATCAGTCCATCCGGGCCACCATCGTCGCCCAGCTTGTTGCGCAGGCGGCTGACCTGCAGGTCGATCGCGCGGTCCTGAGCCTCGTAGTTGCGGCCACTGCTGAGCGCGACCAGCTGCTCGCGCGACAGCACCTTGTTGGCGTGGGCGATGAACACCCGCAGCAGGCGGAACTCGGCGCCGGACAGCACCACCACGCGGCCATCCGGATCGACCAGGTGGCGATGCTCCAGGTCGAATACCCAGCGCGAGAAACGCGCGCGGCGTACCGCCAGCGGTTCCAGGTTGGCCGGCAGCGCCTCGGTCCGGCGCAGCACGTTGCGGATGCGCGCCAGCAGCTCGCGCGGCTCGAACGGCTTGGCCAGGTAGTCGTCGGCGCCCATTTCCAGGCCCAGCACGCGGTCGATCGGCTCGGCGCGCGCGGTCAGCATGATCACCGGCGTGTTCGAACGCGCACGCAGGTCACGGCACAGGGTCAGACCATCCTCGCGCGGCAGGTTGAGGTCCAGCACGATCAGGTCCACGTGCTCGCGGTCCAGCAGCTGGCGCATGGCGGTGCCATCGGCCGCAGTGCTCACCTGGTAGCCGGCGCGGCCGAGCTGCTCGGCCAGCAGCGTGCGGATGTCGTTGTCGTCGTCGACGATCAGCAGTCGATGCATCGGGTTTTCAGTCTCCATGTCGCGATCATCCCGTGTCGGCAGCTGAACCGCATCCGGGGCAATGCGTACCAGTGTATCCACCCGCGGGCGGGATACCTGTGGTTACGCCTGTTCACCGACAGTGTTACATACAGACATACCCCGAGGATTGAGCCGTCCATCGCCCGGTCTTCACAATGCCCACCAACGCCGCCTTCGCGGCCTCGAGAGTGAAGCCACGACGTGACGTTCCGCCTGCTGCCAGCGACCCGCCGGAGTCGCCTGATGCTGATCGCCCTGCTCGCCCTGATCGTCGCCGCGACCGCCTGGTGGCTGCTGCGCAAGCCCGCCGCCCCGGCGGTGGCAACCTCGCCGGTCAGCCGCGGTGACATTGAACAAACGGTGGATGCCACCGGCGTGATCGACGCCTACAAGCTGGTCAGCGTCGGCGCGCAGGCCTCGGGCCAGATCAAATCGCTGAAGGTACAGCTGGGCGACAGCGTGAAGGAAGGCGACCTGATCGCCGAGATCGATGCCACCACCCAGCAGAACCAGGTGCTCAACGCGCAGGCCTCGCTGGACCAGGTCATCGCCCAGCGCGCGGTGCAGCAAGCCACCCTGCGCCAGGCCGAACTGGAGTTCGCGCGCCAGCAGCAGATGCTGGCCGCCGAGGCCACCTCGCGCCAGGAATACGATGCCGCCGAAGCACAGCTGAAGACCGCCCGCGCCCAGCTGCAGTCCTACGAGGCGCAGATCAAGGGCCGCGAAACCGAGCTGGGCACCGCCCGCGCCAACCTGGCCTACACCCGCATCACCGCGCCGATGGACGGCACCGTGGTCGCGGTGGTGGCCGAGGAAGGCCGTACCGTGAACGCCAACCAGACCGCACCGACCATCGTCATGCTGGCGCGGCTGGACGTGGTCACCGTCAATGCCGAGATCTCCGAGGCCGACGTGGTCAAGATCAAGCCCGGCATGCCGGTGTACTTCACCACCCTGGGCGACCCGGACCGCAAGTATCACGCCACGCTGCGCCAGATCAATCCGGCGCCCGCCTCGATCGCCAACGAGAATTCGTCCAGCTCCAGCAGCTCCTCCAGCTCCAGCTCCAGCAGCGCGGTCTACTACAACGCGCTGTTTGATGTGGAAAACCCGGACGGCACGCTGCGCATCGACATGACCGCGCAGGTCTCGGTACTGCTCAAGCAGGCCAAGGGCGTGCTGATGGTGCCGGCGGTGGCACTGGGACCGAAGCGCCGTGGCGATGAGCGGATGGTGCGGGTGCTGGACGACGAGGGCCAACCGCAGCCGCGCAAGGTCACCGTGGGCATCAACAACGGCGCCTCGGCCGAGATCCTGTCCGGCTTGAAGGAAGGCGAGCGCGTGGTGGTCGGCGAAGCCGGTGCGGCCGGTGCCAGCACCGGCGGCAACCGCGGCGGCATGCAGATGCGGGTCGGTGGCCCGGGCATGGGGCGCCGATGAGCACGACGGCGCCGCTGCTGCGCCTGCGCGACCTGCGACGCGAATTCCCGGCCGGCGACGATGTGATCGCCGTACTGCGCGACGTCCATCTCGACATCCACGCCGGCGAGATGGTCGCCATCGTCGGCCAGTCCGGCTCGGGCAAGTCGACGCTGATGAACATCCTCGGCTGCCTTGACCGTCCCACTCGCGGCAGCTACCAGGTGGCCGGCCGCGAAACCGGAAAGATGGAGCCGGACGAACTGGCCGAACTGCGCCGCGAGCATTTTGGTTTCATCTTCCAGCGCTACCACCTGCTCGGCGACCTCGACGCGCGCGGCAATGTGGAAGTGCCGGCCGTTTACGCCGGCAGTCCCGGGCCGGTGCGCAACGCGCGTGCCGAGCAACTGCTGCGGCGGCTGGGGCTGGGCGACCGCATGCATCACAAGCCAGGCCAGCTTTCCGGTGGCCAGCAGCAGCGCGTGTCGATCGCACGCGCCCTGATGAACGGCGGCGAGGTGATCCTGGCCGACGAACCAACAGGCGCGCTCGATACGAAATCCGGTGAGGAAGTGATGGCGATCCTCGGCGAACTGCATGCCGAAGGCCACACCATCATCATCGTCACCCACGACATGAGCGTGGCCCAGCACGCGCAGCGCATCATCGAGATCCGCGATGGCGAGATCATTGCCGACCGCGCCAATCCGGATGCGCCGAGTTACCGCGCCCAGCGCGAAGCCAGTACCGGCGTCGCCCACGGCAACAGCTGGCGGGCGGCCCGCGACCGCTTCACCGAAGCGTTCCGCATGGCGCTGCTGGCGATGAACGCCCATCGCCTGCGCACCTTCCTGACCATGCTCGGCATCATCATCGGCATCGCCTCGGTGGTCTCGGTGGTGGCCTTGGGCAACGGCTCGCAGCAGCAGATCCTGCAGAACATCAGCGCGCTCGGCACCAATACCATCGACGTCTACCCCGGCCGCGGTTTTGGCGACATGCGCTCGGCGCGGGTGCAGACGCTCAAGGCCAGCGATGCCGATGCACTGGCAAAGCAGAGCTATGTGGACAGCGCCACCCCCAGCGTATCGACCTCGGTCACCGCGCGTTATCGCAACCAGTCGTCTACCGCCCAGGTCAGCGGCGTCGGCGAGCAGTTCTTCCGGGTCAAGGGCGTGACTCTGCTCAGTGGCAGCTTCTTCGATGCCGATGCAGTCAAGGGCTTGGGCCAGGTGGCGGTGATCGACGAGAACACCCAGACCCAGTTCTTCCCCGATGTCGACCCGGTCGGACAGGTGATCCTGCTCGGCAACGTGCCGGCACGCGTGGTCGGCGTGGCCAAGCGCCAGAGTTTCGGCTTCGGTGGCAGCACCAGCCTCAGCGTGTGGGTGCCGTACACCACGGTGATGTCGCGCATGCTCGGCCAGAGCCATGTCTCCAGCATCACCGTGCGCGTGGACGACAACACACCGATGGATGCCGCTCAGGAAGCGATCACCCGCCTGCTGACGATGCGCCACGGCACCGAGGATTTCTTCCTCAGCAACAGCGCGGAGATCCGCGACACCATCGAACAGACCACGCGCACGATGACCCTGCTGATCGGCGCCATCGCCGCCATCGCGCTGCTGGTCGGCGGCATCGGCGTGATGAACATCATGCTGGTGTCGGTGACCGAGCGCACCCGAGAGATCGGGGTGCGCATGGCCGTCGGTGCACGACAAAGTGATATCCGCCAGCAGTTCCTGATCGAAGCGGTGCTGGTGTGCCTGCTCGGTGGCGTGCTCGGCATCGGCCTGGCCCTGCTGCTGGGCTCGATGATCGGCCGCTTCGCCAGCGACTTCCAGGTGCTGTTCTCCACCGCCTCGATTGTTGCCGCCTTCGCCTGCTCGACCCTGATCGGCGTGGCGTTCGGCTTCCTGCCCGCGCGCAATGCCGCGCAGCTTGACCCGGTAGAGG
The DNA here is from genome assembly GCF_037079935.1 of Stenotrophomonas maltophilia group sp. Smal12. Taxonomy (NCBI): domain Bacteria; kingdom Pseudomonadati; phylum Pseudomonadota; class Gammaproteobacteria; order Lysobacterales; family Lysobacteraceae; genus Stenotrophomonas; species Stenotrophomonas maltophilia group sp. Smal12. The sequence continues at coordinate 25,420 of NZ_JBAWUK010000024.1, forward strand.
CCCTGGCACGCGAATGAAGATGATGACCCGACTGCCGTTCCCTGCCCCCTCGCGCCGGCTGCTGGCGGGTGCCGTTCTGCTCGCCCTGTCTGGCTGCGCCTCTGTCGGCCGCTATCCGGTGGCCGATCCCGACGTGGCGGCCCAGTATGGGCGTGGCGATGCCACCCTCAACGCACCGGCCGGCGACCCGCGCAGCAGCCTGGACACACCGGGCCACGACGTCCGCCAGGACACCTGGTGGAGCGGCTTCGGCGACGAGCGCCTGGACCGCCTGGTGGCGCAGGCGCTGGCCGCCAACAGCGACCTGGCCGCCGCCGGCCTGGCCGTGCAGCGTTCACGCCTGCAGGCCGGCTTGGCCAGCAACGCGCTGTGGCCGCAGCCTTCGTCATCGGGCGTCAGCGCCAATGCCAGCCGCGCCACCGACCAGGCCGACGAATGGCGCCGCAGCTACTCCACCGGCGTATCGCTGGGCTGGGAGGTGGATCTGTGGGGACGCCTGCGCACCCAGCGCGACATCGCCCGCTGGGAAGCCGAAGCCAGCGAGGAAGACCGGCAGAATACCGCCCTGCTGGTGATCAGCGACACCATCACCCAGTACTGGAACCTGGCCTACCTGAACCAGTCGATCGCCACCGGCCAGGCCAACCTGGAGCGGCTGGAGCGCACCCGCGAACTGGTACAGGCCCGCTTCGACGCCGGTGCGGTATCGCGCCTGGAAGTGCGCCAGGCGCTGCAGAACCTGCAATCGCAGCGCGCCTCGCAGAGCGCGCTGGAACAGCAGCGGGTGGAGGTGCGCAACGCACTGACCGTGCTGCTGGACGGCACGCCCTGGCCCCAGCAGGACGAACCGCAGGACCTGCTGGGCGCACACAGCCCGCGCATTGTCGAGGGGCTGCCGGCCGACCTGCTCGGCCGCCGCCCCGACCTGCGTGCGGCAGAACTCCGCCTGCGCAACAGCCTGAAGACCATCAGGGTCACCGCCACCCAGTACTACCCGGCGCTGAGCCTGACCGGCAGCCTCGGTTCCAGTGCGGCCTCGCTGGGCGATGTACTGCGCAATCCGGTGGCCACGCTGGGTGCCGGCCTTTCGCTGCCATTCCTCAACCTGCAGCGCGCGCAGCTGGATACCGATATCGCCGGCACCAGCTATCAGATCGCCGCGACCAATTTCCGCAAGACGCTGTACACCGCGCTCTCGGAAGTGGACAACGCCCTGTCCGCGCGCGAGCAGCTGGCGCGCCAGGTCGCTGCCTCGCAGGCTTCGTACGAGGAAGCGGTGGAAGTGGAGCGCGCGCAGGAAGTGCGTTATCGCGTGGGTGCTACCGATCTGCGCACCTGGCTGGAAGCGCAGCAGACCCGGCGCGATGCCGAGCTGTCGCTGGCGCGCGTGCGCCAGGGCCAGCTGAACAACGACGTGACCCTGTTCAAGGCACTGGGTGGCAGCGCGGGGTAGCGGCTTCTTAGAGCCGAGCCCATGCTCGGCTGCTTTCCTGATCGGGTATGCGATAGCCGAGCGTGGGCTCGGCTCAACAGATCAACCGCGCTGGCGCACGGCCTCGAACAGGCTGACGCCGGCCGCGACGGAAACATTCAGACTCTCGATCTCGCCCGGCATCGGGATCTTGACCAGGCCATCGCAGTTCTCGCGGGTCAGGCGGCGCAGGCCATCGGCCTCGCCGCCCAGCACCAGCGCGATGTTGCCCTTCAGGTCCAGCTGGTACAGCGACACGGTGGCCTCACCGGCCAGACCGTAGATCCACACGCCCTGCTTCTGCAGGTCCTTCAGGCAGCGCGACAGGTTGGTTACCGCCACCACCGGGATGAGGTCGGCGGCGCCGGCCGAGGTCTTGCGCACGGTGGCGTTGACCGTGGCCGACTTGTCCTTGGGGATGATCACTGCAGTCGCACCGGCCGCAGCGGCCGAGCGCAGGCAGGCACCCAGATTGTGCGGGTCCTGCACCTCGTCCAGCACCAGCAGCAGCGCCTTGCCCTCGGCCGCAGTGACAAGGCCTTCCAGCTCGTTCTCGCTGTAGGTGCGGGCGGCGGCATAGCGCGCGGCCACGCCCTGGTGGCGCACCGAGCCCCCCACACCGTCCAGCGCCTGGCTGTTCACCTTGCGCACGTCGATGCCCTTGCGGCGGGCGTTTTCCTCGATCTCGGTCAGGCGCGGGTTCTTCGCTCCGGCCTCGACCAGCACTTCGCGGACGTTCTCGGCGTCGTTCTCGATGGAGGAGGCGACGGCGTTGACGCCGACGATCCACTGGCTGTTCTTGCTCATGCGGGCGGGGACCGGAAAGGGGGTGGCTATGGTAGAGCATCGGCGGCGGCCGCGCTTCAAGGCCGCCGAGCATGGGCTCGGCTCTACACAAACCTCACCGGCTGCGCGGTGGCCAGTGCGGCGTGTCGTGGTCGGGGTGCTGGTGGGACACGATCGTGGCCAGGAAGTCCAGGGCCGCGATGTCCTGCTCGGTACGCCGTACCGGCAGGCTGGCCAGGCTGTCGACGAAGGGCAGCTTGCGTTCGACCCCGTACTGGATCGTCGGTGGCAGGCGTTCGGGTTCGTCGAACGCGCCGGCAGCCACCGCCACGCCATCGGGCGCTTCGTAGGTCAATGGCGTGCCGCAGTCGGCGCAGAAGCCACGCCGCACCACGTTGGACGACTGGAAATAGCGCGGCTGGCCACGGGTCCAGCTGAACTGCACACCGCGTACCGACACCAGCGGCGCGTAGTAGGCGCCGAAGGCCTTCTGGCACATGCGGCAGTGGCAGATCGAGCTGTCGGTCAGCGCGCCACGCACGTGGAAGCGGATCGCGCCGCACTGGCAGCCGCCGCTGTATTCGGGTTGGCCTTGCATTGCTGCTTTCCTCCGGAAGATTGTGTCGACCAAGGTCGACACCTACCTGACGAGCGGTGCGTGCCAACCAACGGTTGGCACCTACCGGGTGAGGTGGGTGCCGACCGTTGGTCGGCACGCCTTTCAATATTGCTTCTTGGTCCGCTTGGCCGGCTTGCCCCGCTCAGGCAGCGGCGGCAGGCCATCACCCTCGTCCTCACCCTTGTGTTCCACCAGGCGGAAGTCGATCTTGCGTTCTTCCATGCTGGCCTTCAGCACCAGGATGCGCACGCTGTCACCCAGCCGGTAGCTGCCGCCGCGGCGCTCGCCGGTCAGCGTCTTGCGGGTCGCGTCGAACTTGTAATAGTCCTGCGGCAGCTGGGTCACGTGGACCAAGCCCTGCACCTTCGACTCGTCCAGTTCCACGAACAGGCCGAAGCTGGTCACGCCGCTGATCACGCCGTCGAACTGGCCGCCCACGTGCTTTTCCATCCACGCCGCGCGGTAACGCTCGTCGACCTCGCGCTCGGCCTCATCGGCACGGCGCTCACGCTCGGAACACTGCAGCGCCAGCGCGGCCATCTCGCGGGCATTGTAGGTGAACTTGTCCAGCGGCTTGCCGGACAGCGCATGCTTGATCGCGCGGTGCACCAGCAGGTCGGGATAGCGACGGATCGGCGACGTGAAGTGCGCGTAGGCCTCCAGCGCCAGGCCGAAGTGGCCGTGGTTCTCCGGGCTGTAGATCGCCAGGCTCTGGCTGCGCAGCAACACCGACTCCAGCAGCGTCGCATCGGGGCGGTCGCGGATCTTCTTCAGCAGCTTGGTGTAGTCACCCGGGCGCACCTTCGACCACGGTGGCAGGCTCAGCTTGAACTCCTTGAGGAATTCCAGCAGGTCGGCGTACTTGGTTTCCGGCGGCTTCTCGTGGATGCGGTACGGGGCCGGCACATGGCGCGACAGCAGGTACTTCGCCGCCTCCACATTGGCCGCGATCATGCATTCCTCGATCAGCTTGTGCGCGTCGTTGCGCACCAGCATGCCGGCCTGGGTGACTTCACCACGGTTGTCCAGCACGAAGCGTACCTCGCTGCTTTCGAACTCGATGGCACCGCGCTTGGCACGTGCCTTTGACAGCACCTTGTACAGCTGGTGCAGGCGCTGCACCTGCGGCAGCAGGTCACCCATCCAGGCCTTGGTATCGGCATCGTCCTCGCCCACCGCCTTCCACACCTGGGTGTAGGTCAGGCGCGCGTGCGAATTCATCACGGCCTCGTAGAAGCGCGAATGCGTGACCAGGCCGTCACGATCGATCTGCATGTCGCAGACGAAGCACATGCGGTCGACCTTGGGCATCAGCGAGCAGATGCCGTTGGACAGGGTCTCCGGCAGCATCGGCACCACGAAGCCGGGGAAGTAGACCGAAGTCGCACGCTTCTGCGCTTCCTCGTCCAGCGGCGTGCCGGGGCGGACGTAGTTCGAAACATCGGCAATGGCCACCACCAGGCGGAAACCGTCGGCATTCGGCTCGCAGTACACCGCGTCGTCGAAGTCCTTGGCATCCTCGCCGTCAATGGTGACCAGCGGCGTGCTGCGCAGGTCGACACGGTCGCCGATCATTGCCGGCTCGACCACCATCGGCACCGAGGCGGCTTCGTCCAGCACCTCCTGCGGGAACTCGAACGGCAGCTCGTGGCCGTGGATGGCGGTCTCCACCACCAGCGATGCGGTCAGCTTGTCGCCCAGCACGGCGATGATGCGGCCGATCGGCGGGCGGCGGCTGTCCGGGGCCTGGGTCAGTTCGCAGACCACCAGCTGGCCATCACGCGCGCCCCCGGTCTGGTCCGGCGGTACCTGCACGTTGCGCTGCACGCGCTTGTCGTCAGGTACCACGTAATTGATCCCCATCTCGACGCTGAAGCGGCCGATCAGGCGGGTCATGCCGCGTTCGAGCACGCGCGCAATGCTGCCTTCGCGACGGCCACGGTGGTCGATGCCGGTCACGCGGGCCAGCACCTTGTCGCCGTGCATGACCTTGCGCATTTCATACGGCGGCAGGAACAGGTCGTCGCCGCCCTCGACCGGGCGCAGGAAGCCGAACCCCTCCGGGTTGGCGATCACCACGCCGGTGACCAGGTTCAGGGTCTGGATCGGGGCGAAGCCGCCGCGGCGGTTCTGCACCAGTTGGCCATCACGGACCATGGCACCAAGCCGGCGCGACAGCGCCTCGGCCCGATCCGGTGCGGTCAGGCCCAGGCGTGCCCCCAGTTCCTCGGCGGTCTGCGGCCCTTCGCAACGCTCCAGCAGGGCCAGGATGGCCTCGCGGCTGGCGATGGGCTGTTCGTATTTCTCTGCTTCGCGGGCGGCATAGGGATCGTCGATCACCTTGCCGGTCGGCGGCAGCTTGCGGCCCGGGGCCGGGCCGGGTGCTGCCGCATCAGCGGTGCGGACCTTGCGGCCGCGTGGCGGCGCACCGCCTTCATTCAATTCGGGGAACCAGCCCGGCAACGGCTTGCCCGGCTTGGTGGTGCGGGCTGCGCCCGCCTTCGGGCCCTTCTTCGGGCCTTGGCTGCGGGACTTGCTCCCGCCCTTGCTTGGTTTTTTGGTAGTCATCGCCCTACATGGTAGCCGTTGACGGCGTGCAGAACGGGTCAGCGCCCGCCTTGGAGGCGTTGGATGAAATAATTTCAGGAAGTCGTTGACAGCTCCCGGATTCATCTTCACAATTGCGCCTCTGGAACGCCCAGGTGGCGGAATTGGTAGACGCACTAGTTTCAGGTACTAGCGGGTAAAACCGTGGAGGTTCGAGTCCTCTCCTGGGCACCAACGAAAAAACTCCTCGCTTCGGCGGGGATTTTTTTTGCCTGCGATCCGGTAGCGGGGTCGGATCCCTTTCCGAAGGAAAGGGCTCTGACCCCAAGCGAGTGAGATGGGGTCGTAGCCCATCTCGCAGGCGAAACCGGATCCACCCCCAGGCCCACAAAAATTGTTGACACCCCCGTAACAACACCCCATAATCTCGCTCCTCGACGCCCAGGTGGCGGAATTGGTAGACGCACTAGTTTCAGGTACTAGCGGGTAAAACCGTGGAGGTTCGAGTCCTCTCCTGGGCACCACGTCGAGAATGAGAAAGACCCGCGAAAGCGGGTTTTTTCATGCCCGGATTTGGCATCAGAACAACGGCCGCAGCACCAGCTCCAGGCCGAGCAGCAGCAGGAAACCCAGAAAGCAGGCGCGGAACAGCCGCGCACTGATGCGCTGCCGGATCACCTGCCCCAGCCACATGCCCAGCAGTGCCGGCACCACCGCCAGTGCACTCAAGCCCAGCTGCTGGATGCCGAACGCACCGTGCAGCACCAGGCCCGTGGTCAGTGCAATCGTCGATACGGTGAACGCCAGCCCGAGCGCCTGCACCAGTTCTTCGCGCTGCAACCCCAGTGATTGCAGGTACGGCACCGCCGGCATCACGAACACGCCGGTGGCGCCGGTCACTACGCCGGACAGCGCGCCCACCAGCGGCCCCAGCCAGCGCTCGCGCCGCTGCGGCACGCGGAACACCGGCGCAAGCAACGCATAGGCGGCATAGACCATCAGGGCCACGCCCAGCGCAACGCGCGACCCGCTGCGATCGACCCGTACCAGCCACGCTGCCGAACCTAGGGTCACCACCACCACGGCCAGCATCATCGGCCACAGGCGCCGCACGATGTGGCCCAGTGACGGCCCGGACAGCAGCTGCCACGCATTGGTGACGAAGGTCGGGATGAACAGCATCGACGCCGCCGCCACCGGCGACAGCGCGCCACCGAGCAGGCCCATCGCCACCGTCGGCAGCCCCATGCCCGTCACGCCCTTGACCACGCCGGCCAGCACGAACACCACCACCAGCAGCCCATAGAAGTACATCGATTCATTCATGCCTTCATTGGATCGGGCCGTCGCCCGGCGCACAATGCGGTCTTCCCGGCCCTGCCTTCGGCTGATCCGAAGGCTCAGCCGTTGCGACGAGGGCATCACATGCGGATGGACATCGCCGACCTGCGCCTGTTCCTGGCAATCGCCGAGGCGGGCAGCATCACTGCCGGCGCAACGCAGGCGAACCTGGCCCTGGGTTCGGCCAGCGAGCGGCTGCGCACGATCGAAGCCGATGCCGGCACCCCGCTGCTGAACCGGCATCCACGTGGCGTCAGCCTGACTGAAGCCGGCGCCGCCCTCGCCCACCATGCACGCCTGATCCTGCAACAGCAGGCGCAGCTGCGCGGCGAACTGCAGGCATTCGCGCAGGGGGCGCGCGGCACCCTGCATCTGTATGCCAACACCGCAGCACTGACCAGCTACCTGCCCTCGCGGCTCGCACCGTGGTTGGCCGAACGCCCCCGCCTGCACGTCGAACTGCTGGAACGCACCAGCCCCGAAGTCGTGCGTGCAATCAGCGCTGGCCAGGCCGAGGCCGGCATCATCAGTGATGCGGTCGACGCCACCGGCCTGCAGCAGCATGTGGTGGCCGAAGATCCGCTGGTGATGCTGCTGCCTGCCGATCACCGGTTTGCATCACTGCGCAGCGTGACCTTCGCCGATGCCGCCGGCGAGACCTTCGTTGCCCTGGCCGATGGCAATGCACTGCAGACCTACATCGAAGACCAGGCGCGCGACATCGGTCGCCGACTGGACGTGCGCATCCGCATGAAGACCTTCGAGGGCGTCTGCATCATGGTCGGCCACGGCATCGGTGTCGGCATCGTGCCGCGGAGCATCGCGCGCCAGCATCGACGCAGTACGCATACCGTTGCGGTGCCGCTTGCCGATGCGTGGGCACAACGCCGCCTGTGCGCCTGTTTCGTCGGGTGGGCGCAGCTGTCACCGGCGATGCGCAGCCTGCTGCACCACCTGGGCGTGCAAGCGCAGAAAAAAGTGTGAAATGTTGTTGACACACTCTCTGCCGTGCCGCACAATTCTTCTCCTGAGTCGCCCAGGTGGCGGAATTGGTAGACGCACTAGTTTCAGGTACTAGCGGGTAAAACCGTGGAGGTTCGAGTCCTCTCCTGGGCACCACGACTCAAGATGATCAAACCCGCGAAAGCGGGTTTTTTCGTTTCTGGGATTCGGGAACCCACACGACCCCGGGATCCATCCACGCATGGCGTGGATCTACCAAAAGAAAAACCCCGCCTTGCGGCGGGGTTTTCTGCGTTTCAACGCCAATGGTCGATCAATGCCCACCGCCCGCGGACGCCGCACCCGCGCCTGCGCCGAACGGCGGCTTGGCCAGCCACAGGAAGGTGATGATCGCCAGGAAGATCCAACCCAGCAGGAAGAAGATGTCGTTGAAGCCCATCTGCGATGCCTGGTGGTTGATCATGTTGTTCAGTACCGCCGCGCCATGTTGCAGGTCGCCCTGCCCCATTGCAGTGACCTGCTCCTGCATGCCCGGCTGATAGGCCGAGATGTGCTCGGTCAGGTCGGCATGGTGCACCTGGGTACGCCGCGCCCACAGCCACGTCGTCAGCGAGGCCGCGAAGCTGCCGCCCAGCGTGCGCAGGAACGTCGCCAGGCCGGAACCCGCCGCGATCTCGCGCCCATCCAGGTCCGACAGCAGGATCTGCAGCACCGGCATGAAGAACAGCGCCACGCCAATGCCCATGATCAGCTGCACGCCGGCCACGTGCATGTAGTCCACCTGCAGGTTGAAGTTCGAGCGCAGGAAGCTGGTCATCGACAGCACGATGAAGGCCACGGTGGCCAGCATCCGCATGTCGAAGCGCGACGCATACTTGCCCACGAACGGCGTCATGATCACCGGCAGGATGCCGATCGGTGCGGTCGCCAGGCCTGCCCAGATCGCGGTATAGCCCATGTCACGCTGCAGCCACTGCGGAATCAGCAGCGCCACGCTGAAGAACGCCGCGTAGGCCACCACCATTGCCAGCGTGCCGGCACGGAAGTTGCGGTGCCGGAACAGCTTCAGGTCGACGATCGGATCCTTGTCGGTCAGTTCCCAGATCAGGAACACCGTCAGCGTCACCACCGCCACGCAGGCCAGCACCACGATCTTCATCGACGAGAACCAGTCCTCGTCGTTGCCCAGGTCGAGCACCAGCTGCAGCGCGCCGACACCAATCACCAGCGTGATCAGGCCGACGTAGTCCATCTTCGGCTTCTCGATCTGCTCCGGGCGTCCCTTCAGCTGGCTGCCCACCACCAGCGCGGCGAAGATGCCCAGTGGCACGTTGATCAGGAAGATCCATTCCCAGCTGTAGTTGTCGGTGATCCAGCCACCGAGGATCGGGCCGCAGATCGGCGCCACCACCGTGATCATCGCCAGCAGTGCCAATGCCTGCCCGCGCTTCTCACGTGGATAGATCGAGACCAGCAGCGACTGCGTGATCGGGTACATCGGGCCGGCCACGAAGCCCTGCAGCGCACGCGACACCACCAGCATGCCCATGCTCTGCGCAAGGCCGCACAGCAGCGAGGTGATGACGAAGGCCAGGGTCGCCCAGACGAACAGTTTGCGTTCGCCGAAGCGGCGGCTGAGCCAGCCGGTCAGCGGCAGCGCGATGGCCGTGCTGACCGCGAACGAAGTGATGACCCAGGTCGCCTGCTGCGAACTGGCACCGAGGTTACCGGCGATGGTCGGCAGCGAGACGTTGGCGATGGTGGTGTCGAGCACCTGCATGAACGACGCCATCGCCAGGCCTACGGTGCACAGGGCGACGCTGGGCGGCAGGAACCCGGAGGCCGCAGCCGGCGCCGCCGGTGCGCCCGGAGCGCCGGGCGCGGCTGGAGCTTGTGCGGACATGGCGACCTCAGCCCACCTTCGCCTGCTGCTGCGGCAGGTTGCCCTGGATGATCGTGTGGATCACCTCGTCGGCATCATGCAGCTGCTTGGCATACACGTCGGTGTCGAACACCGTACCCTTGGCCGGGGTGCTCGGCAGCACTTCGCCCTTCTGGTCGCGCAGGCTCACTTCGGCCTTCATCGACAGGCCGATGCGCAGCGGGTGCTCGGCCAGCTGCTTGGCATCGATGGCGATGCGCACCGGTACGCGCTGCACGATCTTGATCCAGTTGCCGCTGGCGTTCTGTGCCGGCAGCAGCGAGAACGCCGAGCCGGTGCCCAGGCCCAGGCTCTGGATGCGCCCCTTGTACTTCACGTCGCCGGCGTACAGGTCCGACTTCAGCTCCACTTCCTGGCCCAGGCGCATGTGGCGCAGCTGGGTTTCCTTGAAGTTGGCCTCGACCCACATCTGCTCGGTCGGCACCACGGCCATCAGGGCATTGCCCGGCTGCACGCGCTGGCCGACCTGCACCGAACGACGGGCGACGTAGCCGGAGACCGGTGCAACGATGCCGGCGCGGGCGTTGTTGAGGAAGGCCTGGCGCAGCTGCGCAGCGGCGGCCTGCACATCCGGCTGGGTGGCGATCACGGTGTCGTCGACCAGCGCGCGGTTGCGCTCGACGGTCTCGCGCGAACCGGCCACGGCCGCTTCGGCCGCGGCCAGCTCGTCGCGGGCGTGGGCCAGTTCTTCGTTGGAGATGGCGCCGGTGGCGGCCAGGTCCTTGCGGCGGGCGTAGTCTTCGCGCACGCGCTTCAGGGTCACCTGGCGGGCGTTCAGGTCCGCCTGCGCGCCTTCTACGCTGCGGTACAGGCCGCGGGTCTGGCGCACGGTCTTGGCCAGGTTGGCTTCGGCCTGCTGCAGCGCCACTGCGGTGTCGGACGGGTCCAGCTGCACCAGCAGCTGGCCGCGCTCCACGCGCATGCCGTCATCGGCATTGATGGCGACCACGGTGCCGGCCACCAGCGGGGTGATCTGCACCTGGTTGCCCTGCACGTAGGCATCGTCGGTCTCTTCGAACCAACGGCCGAACATGAAGTACCACAGCGCCAAAGCGGCAAGCAGCAGCACGACGATCACGAACAGGCCGCGCAGCAGGTGGCCGCGGCGGTTGGGGGCGGCCGGGGCCGCGGTGTCTTGGGTCTGGCTCATGTCGGAGATCTTCAGGAATGCGAGGAATCGGAATGGGAGGCGATCGGTGCGCGGTCGGCGTCAGTGGGCTGGAAACCACCGCCCAGCGCCTTGCTCAGGCGCACCGAGGACTGCACCTGCTGCGACTGCAGGCCGGCCAGCTGCTGCTGCGACTGCAGCAGGGTGGACTGCGCGGTCAGCACGTCCAGGTAGCTGCCGATGCCGGCGCGGTAGCGCTGCTGGGCCAGGTCGAAGGCAGCGCGTGCGGTGTCCACCGCCTGCTGCTGCGACTGCGCCTGCTGTGCCAGCGAGCGCACCGCGTTGACCTGGTCGGCCACATCACGCAGCGCATCGAGCACGGTCTGGTTGTAGTTGGCCACCGCCAGGTCGTACTGCGCATCGGTATTGGCCAGGTTGGCGCGCAGCTTCCCGCCCTCGAAGATCGGCAGGCTCAGCGCGGGGCCGATATAGGCAAAGGTGGAGCTGCTCTTCAGCAGGTCGCCCACGTTCGGGGCGACCACGCCGGCCAGCGCGGTCAGGTTGAAGCTCGGGTAGAACTTGGTCTTGGCAACCTTGATCTGCTTGTCGGCCGCTTCAACGCGCCAGCGTGCGGCGACGATGTCGGGGCGGCGGCCAAGCAGCTCGCTGGGCAGCACGCCCGGCAGCTGCAGTGCCACCGGATTCAGCGGCCGCGGGCGCTGGATCGACAGGCCACGGTCCGGGCCCTTGCCGACCAGCGCGGCCAGCGCGGTGCGGGCGGCGTCGATACGCTGCTGGGCGGCCTGCACCTGCTGCTGCGCGGCCGGCACACGGGCCTCGGCCTGGCGCACCTGCAGATCACTGTCGATGCCGGCGCTGCGGCGCTGGCGGGTCAGTTCAAGTGACTTCTGCGAACGGGTCAGCTCTTCCTCGGCCACGTCGTTGAGCTGCCACGCGTAGCCCAGGTCGGCATAGGCCTGGGTGATGCCAGTGGACAGGTTCAGGCGTGCAGCCTGCGCTTCAACGGTGGCGGCGTGCGCACCGTCCACGGCGGCTTCCCAGGCGGCGCGCTTGCCGCCCCACAGGTCCACGCCGTAGCTGAAGTCGAAGGCGACCTGGCTGCTGCCGCCGTAACGGCCCCCCATCTCGCTGCCGACCATCGATTCGGGCAGGCGCAGGCCGGTGTAGCCACCGGACACCGACAGGCTCGGCAGTTCGTCGGCACGTGCGGTGCCGACCTGGGCCTGGGCCTGGCGCAGGCGGGCATCGGCGGCGTCGAGGCTCGGGTGGCCGGCCAGGCCCTCTGCGACCAGCGCGTCCAGCTGCGCATCACCCAGTGCCTTCCACCAGTCCTGCGCCGGGAAGCCAGTGGCGCTCAGGTCGGTGTCGGCCAGGGTGCGTTCGCTGTGCAGGCTGTCCAGGTCAAGCACGTGGCCCTGCGGGTTGAGGCCACGACTGCTGGCACAGGCGGCCAGGGCCAGGGCCAGCGCTGACACCAGCAGCGCGCGCCCGGACCGGCGGAAAGTGGAATGCGGGATCGGGTTCATGGGGTCGTCAGTGAATCGCGGATTCGGGTAAGGAGGGACAGCAGCAGCGTGCGCTCGTCGGCGGAAAGATCACGCAGGGCGTAATCCATCACCGCGTCGCCACGCAGCTTCAAGCGCGCCCACAGCGCGCGGCCTTCGTCGGTCAGCACGATCTGCAATGCCCGCCGGTCCTGCGCATGCGGTTCGCGGCGGACGCAGCCCAGCGCTTCGAGCTTGTCCAGCAGCCGGGTCACCGCGCTGGGCACCTGATCGATGGCCTGGGCCAGTTCGTTGGCGGTGCACGGCGCCATGTTCGAAAGCACCTTCAACCCGATGTAGTGGGTGAAGCCGATGCCCAGATCTTCTTCAGCCATGGACGCGTCGAGTTGGCGGACCAGGCCGTCGCGCACCTGGCGCAGCAGCAGGCCGAAGCCGGGGGGAGTGGTTGCAGGACAGATCATGGGGGAGCATTCTCTTCCAAAAAAAATATTTCTCAATGGAAATATTTGATCTGGCATCGAATGCTGTGTTGCAGCAGTGGGCTGGATCGGTGAAGGCGCCTACCTTAATGACCTGGTCAGGTGGCCCGGTAGTACAATCCAGCCAATGGATGACACATTTCAGCCAGCAGACATGATGAACAAGGCAGAAATCCCTACTCCCAAACGCCTGCTCAGGGACGAAGCACTGGACTGGTTCGAGCGCAACGACGGTCCCCCGGTGGTCGGTTTCCGTTTCGACAGCCCGCAAGGGCTGGTCCGTGAAGTGGATTGGCATCATCACCAGCGCGCGCAGCTGATTTGCGTCGAGCGCGGCCTTCTGACCACCCGTACCTCGCACGGCACCTGGTCGCTGGCGCCGGGCTCGGCCGGCTGGATGCCACTGCTGGAGCCGCACACGGTCACCCTCGACGGCCCCCTGCGTGGCTGGGGCATGGCGCTGGCGGCTCCGGTCTGTGCCACCCTGCCCTCCGATCCCTGCGTGCTGGGCCTGTCCAAGCTGGCGCAGGCGCTCGCCGAGCGCATCTGTGACTGGCCACCGGGCTACGACACCACCTCCGAACGCCAGCACATCATCGAGGTGCTGGTGGACGAGATCCGCACAGCGCCACGCCAGCGCATGCACTTGCCGATGCCGCATGACCGGCGCCTGCTGAAGATCGCCTCGCAGCTGCTGGCCGACCCGTCCGACGAACGCAGCCTGGCGGAATGGGCGCACTGGGCCGGCCTGTCACCGCGCAGCCTGACCCGCCACTTCCGCGACGAGACCACGCTCAGCTTCGCTCAGTGGCGGCAGCAGGCCCGGCTCTCCGAAGCCCTGCGCCAGTTGACCGATGGCCGCAGCGTCGCCGACATCGCCCATGCACTGGGCTTCAGCAGCGCCAGCGCCTTCGTCACCGTGTTCCGCCGCCACTTCGGGCTGCCACCGGGGCGCTACCTGGCGCGGGCCGGCCACGGCCTGGAAACCGGGCTGGACCCTGCACGCGGCTTGGCATCCCCCGCCGCATCCGGATAATCACAGGATTGCGAGCGGCGACCGCCGTCGCCGCCTCCCGACATAGGTAACAACGCCGCATGACCGAACTTGCCCGCCCCGTGTTCCACGGATTCGAACAACTGCCGCTGCGCGAGTACGCCGAACGCGCCTACCTCGACTACTCGATGTACGTGGTCCTGGACCGTGCCCTGCCTTTCATCGGCGACGGCCTGAAGCCGGTGCAGCGCCGCATCATCTATTCGATGAGCGAGCTGGGCCTGAATGCCGCGTCCAAGCCGAAGAAGTCCGCGCGCACCGTCGGTGACGTCATCGGTAAGTACCACCCGCACGGCGACAGTGCATGCTACGAAGCACTCGTGCTGATGGCGCAGCCGTTCTCGTACCGCTACCCGCTGATCGAGGGCCAGGGCAACTTCGGCTCCAGTGACGACCCGAAGTCGTTCGCGGCGATGCGTTACACCGAATCCAAGCTGACCCCGATCGCCGAAGTGCTGCTGGGCGAACTGGGCCAGGGCACCACCGACTGGGCACCGAACTTCGACGGCACCCTGCAGGAGCCGACCTGGATGCCGGCGCGGCTGCCGCACCTGCTGCTCAACGGCACCACCGGCATCGCCGTGGGCATGGCCACCGACGTGCCGCCGCACAATCTCAACGAGATCGTCAGCGCGCTGCTGCACCTGCTGGACAATCCCGACGCCAGCGTGCGCGACCTGTGCGAACACGTGCAGGGCCCGGACTACCCGTCCAGCGCCGAGATCATCACTGCGGCCAATGACCTGCGCAACATCTACGAGACTGGCAACGGCAGCGTGCGTGCACGCGCGACCTTCACCAAGGAAGCCAGCAACATCGTGATCACGGCGCTGCCGTTCCAGGTGTCGCCGTCGAAGGTGATCGAGCAGATCGCCGCACAGATGCGCGCCAAGAAGCTGCCGTGGCTGGAAGACATCCGCGATGAATCCGACCACGCCAACCCGGTGCGCGTGGTGCTGGTGCCGCGTTCGAACCGCGTCGACGCCGACCAGCTGATGGGCCACCTGTTCGCCACCACGGACCTGGAGCGCAGCTACCGCGTCAACCTCAACGTGATCGGGCTGGACGGCCGTCCTCAGGTGAAGAACCTGAAGATGCTGCTCAGCGAATGGCTGACCTTCCGCAGCAACACCGTCACCCGCCGCCTGCAGCACCGCCTGCAGAAGGTCGAGCGCCGCCTGCACCTGCTGGAAGGCCTGCTGGTCGCCTTCCTCAACCTGGACGAGGTGATCCACATCATCCGTACCGAGGACGAACCGAAGGCGGCGCTGATCGCGCGCTTCGGCCTGTCCGAGGAACAGGCCGAGTACATCCTGGAAACCAAGCTGAAGCAGCTGGCCCGCCTGGAAGAGATGAAGATCCGCGGCGAGCAGGACGAGCTGGCCAAGGAACGCGAGAAGATCCTCGGCATCCTCGACAGCAAGGCCAAGCTGAAGAAGCTGATCCGCGACGAACTGACTGCCGACGCCAGGAAGTTCGGCGACGCACGCCGTTCGCCGCTGGTGCAGCGTCAGGCGGCGCAGGCCATCGACGAGACCGAGCTGGTGCCGAGCGAGCCGATGACCGTGGTGCTGTCGGAGAAGGGCTGGATCCGTGCCGCCAAGGGCCACGACGTCGATGCATCTGCCCTGTCCTACCGTGAAGGCGACGGACTGCAGGGCGCGGTGCGCGCACGCAGCACCCAGCAGGTCGCGTTCCTCGACAGCGAGGGCCGCGCCTACTCGACGCCGGTGCACACCCTGCCCTCCGCGCGTGGCAATGGTGAACCGCTGACCGGCCGCTTCTCGCCGGCACCGGGCACCAGCTTCGTGACCCTGGCCAGCGCCGAGCCGGACACCCGCTTCGTGCTGGCCTCCAGCCACGGTTATGGCTTCGTCACCCGCTTCGAGAACCTGATCGGCCGCAACAAGGCCGGCAAGGCGATGCTGAACCTGTCGGCCGGTTCGTCGGTGCTGACCCCGTCGATGGTCGCCAACGTGGCCACCGACCGCATCGTGGCGGTGACCAGTTCCGGCAACCTGCTGGCGATCGCCGCCAACGACCTGCCAGAACTGGACAAGGGCAAGGGCAACAAGATCATCGAGATCCCGAAGGCCAAGCTCGCCACTGAACGCGTGGTCGCCATCGTGGCGATCAGCCCGGGGCAGACCCTGCAGGTGCGCAGCGGTCAGCGCACGATGGGGCTGAAGTTCAACGAGCTCGACGCCTACCTCGGCGCCCGCGCCACCCGCGGCCACCTTCTGCCGCGCGGCTGGCAGAAGGTGGAAGGGTTGTCGGTGGAGTGAGGAGCACGGGGGTCGGATCCCTTTCCACCGGAAAGGGCTCTGACCCCGGACACGAAAAAGCCGGGGCATTCCCCGGCTTTTTCGTTGTCGGCTGGCAGGCGGTGGAGCGGCTGGCGGGCGAAGGCTGGCTGGCGGTGCTCCGGTGCTGGCGGGCGACAGAACGCTGTACTTCTTCTGGTACAGCCGACCGCTGGTCGGCTGCATTTCGCAGAGCAGCCGACCAGCGGTCGGCTCTACCGGAACGCAGCCGAGCATTGGCTCGGCTCTACAAAAAGCGGTGCCGGCTCAGTGCGCCGGGGCGCCGGTGCCGTCGATCTTGCTCAGCTGGTACAGCTCCAGGCCGATGCGCTTGATCAGGCCCAGCTGCTGTTCCAGCCACCAGGCATGGTCTTCCTCAGTGTCCTTCAGCTGCGCCAGCAGGATGTCGCGGCTCACGTAGTCGCCCTTCTCCTCGCACAGCTTCATGCCGGCGGCCAGATTGTTCCGAACCGCGTATTCAGTGTCGAGATCCTTCTGCAGCATCTCCTCCACGGTCTTGCCCGGCTCGGTGGCATGCGGGCGCATGTCCGGGTCGCCCCCCAGGAACAGGATCCGGCGCAGCAGCGCATCGGCATGCTGGGTTTCCTCTTCCATCTCGTGGTTCAGGCGTTCGTACAGCGCGAACAGGCCCTGGTCCTCGTAGCGGCGGGAATGGATGAAGTACTGGTCGCGGGCAGCGAGCTCGCCGCGCAGCAGTTCCTTCAGGCAGGCGATGACGTCCGGGTTGCCTTTCATGGGGGGCTCCTGTGAATCGATGCGGCATAGGGTGCCGCATTTCAAAATACGGTGATCTAATCGGAATCAGTCGCAGTTGCGCCTGCGGCTACAATCGGCCCACGAGTTCGGAAAGGACGTGCGATGCGACGTACATGGCGTTGGGTGCTGGGCGTGTTGGTCGCCATCGTGCTGGTCACCGCACTGGTCCTGTGGCTGCTGCTGCGCGGCAGCCTGGCCGACCTGGACGGCGAGCATGCGCTGCCCGGCCTGGCCAGGCCGGTCACCATCGAGCGCGATGCGCTGGGCGTGGTCACCATCACCGCCACCAGCCAGGCCGACGCGATGCGCGCATTGGGCCGCGTGCATGCGCAGGAACGCTATTTCGAGATGGACCTGATGCGCCGTAGCGCCGCCGGCGAACTGTCCGCACTGTTTGGCCCGAAGGCGATCGATGCCGACAAGCGCATGCGCGTGCATCGGCTGCGCGCGCGCACCGAGGCGAACATGCAGGCTGCGCTGGGCGACAACGTCGACGCCGTGAGCGCCTATGTCGGTGGGGTCAATGAGGGCCTGGCCGGCCTCTCCGTGCGGCCATGGGCCTACCTGCTGCTGCGGCAGTCGCCGCAACCGTGGCAGGCCAGCGACAGCGTGCTGACCGGGCTGGCCATGTACGCCGACCTGCAGGACCCCGGCAACCAGACCGAGCTTGCACTGAGCCGCATCCGCGCAGTGGTGCCGCCGGCGCTGTACGCATTGATCGCCCACGACGGCACGGAATGGGATGCGCCGCTGTTCGGCGAACCCACCGGCAACGCCACGCTGCCCGATGCCAGCCAGCTGGACCTGCGCACGCTGAAGGGAAAGCCGGGCACCGGGCAGGAAGAGGCCGATGTCATCGGCAGCAACAACTTCGCCGTGGCCGGCGCGCTCACCGCCGACGGTCGCGCGATCGTCGCCGACGACATGCATCTCGGCCTGCGCGCGCCGGGTCTGTGGTTCCGCGTGCGCCTGCGCTACCCCGACCCGCAGGCCGCGGGCGGACAGGTCGACGTCACCGGCTTCTCGCTGCCTGGCCTGCCGGCGGTGATCGTCGGCAGCAACGGCCACGTCGCCTGGGGCTTCACCAACAGTTACATAGACACTGCCGATTACCGCACTGAACCAGCCAACGCCGCAGTGACCGTGCATGAAGAGCGGATTGCGGTGGCCGGCCAGGCCGACGTGCTGTTCCCGGTGCGCGAATCCGCCTGGGGGCCGATCCTGCACACGCATGCCGATGGCAGCGGCGACGCGCTGCGCTGGGTCGCCCACCTGCCCGGCGCGGTGCGCCTGGACTTCGGTGACCTGGCCCGCGCCGGTGACCTGGACGCGGCCCTGCAGTTCGCCGACCACGCCGGCATCCCCGCACAGAACCTGGTGGTCGGCGACCGCAGCGGACGCATCGCCTGGCGCCTGATCGGCGCCCGCCCGGATCGCGGTCCGGGCTGCGCGCCGGCCGGCTTCAACGCCGCCCACAACCAGGACTGCGCCCCCTGGCCGATCCGCAGCGACGCCTCGCCGGCATTGATCGACCCACCGAACCATCGCCTGTGGACCGCCAACGGCCGCGTCCTCGACGGCGAGGCACTGGCCAATGTCGGCAACGGTGGTTATGACCTTGGCGCCCGTGCGCGGCAGATCCGCGACCTGCTGGCGATCCAGGAGCGCTTCGACGAACACGACCTGCTGGCGATCCAGCTCGACGATCGTGCGGTGTTCCTGCAGCGCTGGTGGGCGCTGCTGCACGACGTCATCGAACGCAGTGACGACCCTGCACTGAAGCGCTTGAAGGAGGCCAGCCATCAATGGGGCGGCCGTGCCTCGGCCAGCTCTGTCAGCTACCGGGTGGTGCGTGAGTTCCGTACGCAGGTGATGAAGACACTGTCCGATGCACTGCTGGCACCGGCCAATGCGCAGCTGGGCGATGACTATCTGGAGCCGCGCCTGGCGCAGCTGGAAGGGGTGGCCTGGCCGATGCTGCAGCAGCGGCCGGCCAATCTTCTGCCACCGGCCTTCGACAGCTGGGATGCACTGCTGATCGACGCCGCACGCCGTACCGAAAGTGAGCTGACCAGGCAGGGACCGCTGGCCAAACGCAGCTGGGGCGAACGCAATACCGCGGCGATCTGCCATCCCATCGCACGGGCGCTGCCGGACATCGCCAAACGCTGGCTGTGCATGCCGGCCGACCACCTGCCCGGCGACCGCGACATGCCGCGCGTGCAGACGCCGAACTTCGGCGCTTCCGAGCGCATGGTGGTTTCGCCGGGCCACGAGGCCGACGGCATCGTGCACATGCCCGGCGGCCAGAGTGGGCATCCACTGTCGCCCTACTGGGGTGCCGGCCACGAAGACTGGGTGCATGGCCGGCCGACGCCGTTCCTGCCGGGCAAGGCGCAGCACACCATGACGCTGGTGCCAGCGCGGTAGTGGGGGGGGGGGGGGGGGGGGCCCCGCCCCCCCCCCCCCCCCCCCACCACGAGGTCGTGGCCGTCTATACCCAGCCTGACCGGCCGGCCGGCCGTGGCCGTGGCCTGGCACCGTCGCCGGTCAAGCTCGAGGCCGTGGCCCGTGGCATTCCGGTCTACCAGCCCGAATCACTGAAGGACGAGGCTGCACAGCAGCAGCTGCGCGACCTGCAGCCGGACCTGATGGTGGTGGTGGCCTACGGCCTGCTCCTGCCCAAGGCGGTACTGGCGATCCCGACCCACGGCTGCTGGAACGTGCATGCCTCGCTGCTGCCACGCTGGCGCGGTGCTGCGCCGATCCAGCGCGCGATCCAGGCCGGTGACGCAAAGACCGGTGTGTGCCTGATGCAGATGGAAGCGGGCCTGGATACCGGCCCGGTGCTGCTGCACCAGGAACTGCCGATCGCTGCCACCGATACCGGTGGTCAGCTGCATGACAAGCTGGCCGAGCTGGGTGCACAGGTCCTGTCCGACGGCCTGGGCCTGCTGCGGGCCGGCATCAAGCCGATCGCGCGGCCGCAGCCGGAGCAGGGCGTGACCTATGCGCACAAGCTGGACAAGGCCGAAGCCCGTCTGGACTGGGCGCAGGGCGCCGATGTGCTGGCGCGTACCGTGCGTGCCTTCAATCCGTGGCCGATCGCCGAAGCGACGCTGGCTGGCGAACGCGTGCGCATCCATGGCGCGGTGGCACTGGATGAGGCCCACGGCCAAGCGCCGGGCACGGTGCTGGCGGCCAGCCGCGATGGCATCGACATCGCCTGTGGCCAGGGCGCACTGCGCTTGCGTACGCTGCAGCGCGAAGGCGGCAAGGCGATCACCGCCGCCGACTACCTCAACGCCCGCCGTGATCTGCGCGTGGGAGCATAAGCGGTGTCGAAGCAGAACGATTTCTCCGTGGCCAAGGCGGCGCCGGGCGCGGCCACGCGCATGCTGGCCGCGCGTGTGCTGGCACAGGTGTTCACCCGTGGCCGTTCATTGAAGGCCGAACTGGCCTGGGCGCTGCCGAAGCTGGCCGACAGCCGCGATCGTGCCTTGCTGGAAGCGCTGTGCTTTGCGGTCCTGCGTCGCCGCAGCACCTATGACGCTGCCTTGCAGTCGTGGATGCAGAAGCCGCTGTCGGCGCGCGACGCCGACCTGCGCACCCTGTTGATGGTGGGCTTTGCCCAGCTGGACGTGCTGGAACTGCCGGCGCATGCGGCGCTGTCGGCCACGGTCGATGCCGCGCGTGCGCTGGGCCGTGAGCGCCAGGCCGGCCTGGTCAATGCGATCCTGCGCCGCGCGCAGCGCGAAGGTTTCCCGGAGCAGCCGGCGCGCGATGCCTTCCCGGAATGGCTGGCCGATGCGGTGGAGCGCGATTGGCCGGCACAGGCCGACGCGATCTTCAGCGCCAGCCTGCAACCGGCACCGTTGTGGCTGCGTGCCAACCGCCAGCACGGTGGCCGTGACAAGGCACTGGCGGCACTGGCCGAGGCGGGCATTGCCGCCGAACCCAGCGCGCTCTGCGCCGATGCATTGCGCCTGGCAGCCCCCGTTGCGGTGAACCAGCTGCCGGGTTTTGCCGACGGTGCACTGTCGGTACAGGACCTGTCGGCGCAATGCGCAGCCGACGCGCTGGCGCCCGCGACCGGCGCCCGCGTGCTGGACGCCTGTGCGGCGCCCGGTGGCAAGTCGGCGCACCTGCTGGAACGTGACCCCAGTCTGCGCCTGCTGGCGCTCGATATCGATGCGCGTCGCCTCGCGCGCGCCCGCGATACCTACACCCGCACCGGTGTGGGCGAGGGCGCGCAGACCCGGGTGGCCGATGCCAGCGATCCCGGGGCCTGGTGGGACGGCACGCCGTTCGACGCCATCCTGCTGGATGCCCCGTGCTCGGCCACCGGCGTGATCCGCCGCCAGCCGGACGTGATGTTCCACCGCCGCGCCGAGGACATCGATGCGCTGGTCGGCGTGCAGGCCCGCCTGCTGGAGGCCTGCTGGTCGATGCTGCGCCCGGGAGGCGTGCTGCTGTACGCCACCTGTTCGATCCTGCGCGCCGAGAACGTCGATCAGGTGCGAGCCTTCCTGAAGTGGCATCCGGACGCAGCGGCACAGCCTCTGGATGACACATTCGGCCTCGATTGCGAGGGGATTGCGCGCCAGCGCCTGCCGGGTGACAACGATGCTGACGGTTTCTTTTACGCGCGTCTGCTAAAAACAGCCTGACCCCGCTGACGTTCCGAGTCCCATGCTGAAATCCCGCGCGTCGCGCGAGACGTGGTTGTTCGTGGTGATGGCCCTGCTGGTGCTGGGGGCCGGGCTGGGCCTTCGTGATCCGTGGCCGTCGGACGAACCGCGCTTCGCGCTGGTGGCCAAGCAGATGTTCGACAGCGGGCAGTGGCTGTTCCCGCATCGCGGCACCGAGCTGTACTCGGACAAGCCGCCGATGCTGATGTGGTGGCAGGCCACGCTGTACAGCCTGGTCGGGCAGTGGCGCGTGGCCTTCCTGCTGCCGTCGCTGCTGGCGGCCCTGGGCACGCTGTGGTGCGTGGTCGACCTGGGGCGGCGCCTGTGGACGCGGCGGGTGGGGCTGTACGCCGGCTGGGCGCTGCTGTTCGCGCTGCAGTTCACCTTCCAGGCGAAGAAGGCGCAGATCGACCCACTGCTGCTGCTGTTCATCACCCTGGCCAACTACGGCCTGCTGCGCCACCTTCTGCTGGGACCCAGCTGGCGCTGGTGGTGGCTGGGCTGGTTCTTTGCTGGCATCGGCGTGATCACCAAGGGCGTGGGGATGCTGGCGCTGCTGATGCTCGTGCCTGCGGCGATCGCCGCGGCGCTGCAGTGGCCACGGGTGGGACTGCATGCGCGCGACGCGCGTTTCTGGCTGGCGCCGCTGGCCTTCCTGCTGGCGGTGTCGTTGTGGCTGGCGCCGATGCTGCTGGCCGGCTTTGCCACCGGCTCGGACGAGTACCGGGCCTACATGGACGACATCCTGTTCCAGCAGACGGCGCGGCGCTACGCCCATTCCTGGGACCACCACCAGCCCGCCTGGTACTTCCTGGCGACGATGCCGCTGATGTGGATCCCGGCGTTCCTGGCCCTGCCCTGGGCGATTCCGGCGTGGCGCCGCCGGCTGCGCCGTCGCGACCCGCGCTACCTGCTGCCGCTGGCCTGGTGGCTGATGGTGGTGCTGTTCTTCTCGATTCCGGCCGGCAAGCGCGATGTGTACATCCTGCCGGCGCTGCCGATGTTCTGCCTGGTGCTGGCGCCGCTGTTGCCTGGATTGCTGAGGCGGCGCGACGTTCAGGCCGTGGTGGGGGTGTTCACCGGCCTGCTGTCACTGGGCCTGGCCCTGGCCGGTGCGATGGCGGTGCTGGGCGAGCCGGCCTTCGAGCTGCGCCTGACCCACAGCCGCGGGCTGGCGCCCGGCGCTGTCGACGCACTGGCCTGGACGATCCTGGCGATGGGCGTGTGGGGCGGATTGAGCCTGCTGGCCTGCGGCCGTCGCCGGCATCTGGCGCTGGTGTCGACCCTGGGGATGGTCTGGGTGCTGTACAGCCTGGTCGGCTATCCGCTGCTGAACGATTCCAGTTCCGCCCGCGGCCTGATGCGCACGGTTGGTAGCCGTCTGGGCCCGGATGCCGAATTGGGGCTGGTGGCCTGGAAGGAGCAGCATCTGCTGCTGGCCGACCGTCCTGCAGCGACCTTCGGTTTCGAGACGGACTGGGACGAGCAGCTGATTGCGGCCACGCGCTGGCAGCGGCTGGCGCCCGGACGCCGCTGGTTGCTGGTGCACGAATACGCGATGCTGTCGTGCGTCGACCGCAACCGTTCTGAACTGGCCGGCGTGGCCAACCGGCGGCGCTGGTGGCTGGTGCCGGCAGCAGCGGTGAAGGTGCCCTGCGTGGTCACTGCAGAGGAGCGCGAACGTGAACGGCGTTTGCAGGAACATGACTAGCCACCACGATTCCGGCTTGTCCAGTCTGCCCAAGCGGGCCCAAAGGCAGTAAAACAGCAGGCTGGGACGGCCCCCGTTGGTCCTTCCCGTTCTTCCCGCAGATTGCAGCGATACTTCCCGACGTGCCAGCTTCACCGGACAACCTGAACCCCTTGGCCGGCGACCCGCTGGGCGTTCCCGCCGGCGGGCGTCACGGGGTGGCCCGCGGCCTGGCCCAGCTGGGCCTGTTCTGCCTGCCGGCACTGGTGCTGACCGTGCCGATCAACCTGCTGCCGTATGGCCTGCTGCTGCTGCTCAGCACGCTGCTGGCGCCGGAGCTGCTGTGGCGCGCGCGCGGCATGGCCGGTCAGCCGGTGAAAGTGCTGGCCTGGCTGATGCTGGCGGTGCTGGCGCTCGGCGTACTGTCGGTGGTGTTGTTCGAGCAGGGCCTGCGTGACGTCGACAACCGCTCGCGATTCGTGGTGATCCCGTGGATCGCGCTCTGGGTCTGCGCGCTGCGTCCCAACCTGCGGTGGCTCTGGTACGGATCATTGACAGGCCTGCTCGCCACCTTCGCGATGTCGCTGTGGCAGGTGCTGGGTGGCGCCGCGCGCGCAGAGTTGTTCACCAACGCCATCGTGCTGGCCGACATCGTGATGGTGTTGATGGTGCTGCTGGTGTTCTGTCGCCCGTCGCGGCGCTGGTCGCTGGTGATCCTCGGCATGGCCGCCGGCTGCGGCACCATCGTGCTGACCGGCAGCCGCGGCGTGTTCGCCGCCCTGCTGGCGCTGCTGGTGGTGCTGGCACTGAGCCTGCGCTGGCGCACCGGTGCGGCGCGCCTGTCGGTGCTGGCCGGCATGCTGGCGATCGGTGCGACCCTGCTGCTGTCGGTACCGGAGCTGCGTCACCAGGTGCGCCTGAGCGAGCTTCACAGTGACGTGCAGCGGATGGAACTGGGCGACAGTGATTCTTCCGCCGGTGCCCGCGTGGAACGCCTGCAGGTGGCCTGGGAGACCTTCCTCGATCACCCGCTGGTGGGCGTTGGCATCGGGCATTTCGACAGCGCGATGCTGCGCGTGCCGGTCTGCCGTGAGAATCCGGAAGAGTTGCGTTGCCACCTGGGGCATGCACACAACGATGTTGCCGAATGGGCAGCGACCCAGGGCGTACCGGGCCTGCTGCTGTTGCTGGCGGTGTATGGCATCCCGCTAGGGGTGTTCGTGCGGCTTCATCGCCGCAGCGGACGGACGACCTTCCGGGGGCCGGCCGCAGCCGGCATCATGCTGGTGATCACCTATGCGCTGTGCGGCCTGACCCAGTCGATGTTCGCGCACCAGATGACGGCCAGTTTCTATGTGACCCTGGTCGGCCTGCTGACCGGCCTGTCGATCGTCGAAGGCGCGCGCCACCGGGCAGTCACCGGGGCGTGACGCATCGGCGCGCCGGGCAGGGCCCGGCGATCAGGGGTTCGGCGGGTCGGCCACGGCCTGGCCGTTGCCCAGCATCCACAGCATGATGGTCTTCTGGCGCACGTAGTTGGCGCGCACATAAGCGTAGACCAGGCCATGCCAGCCGTCGCGGAAGCCGCCACGGAACACGAAGCCGCGCCAGAACCGCCAGGCCGGTGCCAGCACCAGCTTGCCCAGCGTGGCCCGTTTACCGCGCGCGAACTCGTGCTCGGCCATCATCCGCGCGTACTTCTCGGTCTTGGCCAGCTGCTGCTGCAAGGAGCGGTAGGGATAGTGGACCAGGTCGCCGCGCAGGGTACCCACACTGCCATCGACGCTGGCGGCCTCGTGGATCTCGCGCTTGCCGCGCCAGCCGCCACGGCGGCGGTCGAACAGGCGCATCACCCGGTCCGGGTAGGCATTGCCATGGCGCAGGAACTTGCCGAAGTACTCCGACAGGCGTGCGAAGCGATAGCCGGCATGGCCGGCGAAGCCACCGTCGCGGGCCTGTTCGATGGCCGCACGCAGTTCCGGGCTGATCCGCTCATCGGCGTCCAGGCACAGTACCCAGTCGTGGCCGGCCTGCTCGACGCAGTACGCCTTCTGGCTGCGGAAGCCGTCGAACGGGCGCTGCAGCACGCGGGCGCCTGCGGCCTCGGCGATGGCCACGGTGGCATCGGTGGAGTAGGAGTCCACGATGACGATCTCATCGCAGAAGGCCAGCGAGGCCAGGCAGTCGCCGATGCGGCCGGCCTCGTTGAACGCGATAATGCAGGCCGAGATGCGAGGCCGTTCGATGGGAGCGGTCGTGGAGGACATGATGGCCGGGTACCTGTTGTTTGCGACGGAGCGCTATGCGCTGCCTATTCTCGCCCCGTTGGCGCAGGCCTTGCACGTCTCCGGGCAGGAGGTGGGGGCCTGGTTCGAGGGCGGCGCGGCCGGCAGCCAGCTGCCGGGCGTGCCCAACATCGGCCTCAAGCAGGCGCTGGCAATGCGGCCGCGAGCGGTGTTCAGCGCCGCCAACTGGGTGCCGACCTTCCTTTCGGGAGCCAAGGTGCAGCTGTTCCATGGCTTCAACGTGGAGAAGCGGGACAGTGCGCGCGGCCACTTCCGGGTGCGCGGCATGTTCGACCTGTACTGCACGCAGGGGCCGGCCACCACCGGGCCGTTCCGTGAGATCGCGGCCCTGCAGGGCCACTTCGCGGTGGCCGAGACCGGCTGGCCGAAGCTGGATCCGCTGTTCCGCGACGATGGTGGCGAGAGCGCCGCGCTGCGCGCCGCCGCTGGAGGACGCCCGGTGATCCTGTTCGGTTCGACCTTCACCGAACGCCTGAGCGCAGCCCCGCACCTGCATGCGCAGATTGCTGCCGACATCGCCGAGGGCAACCGCTACTGGCTGCTGACCCTGCACCCGAAGTGCCCACCGGAATTGTTCGAACGCTACCGCGCGCTGGCCGGTGCCAATGCACGCTTCATCGAGCCGGAGCAGGTGATGGCCGCACAGCGCGCCGCCGATGTGCTGGTGTCCGATACGTCCTCGATCGTTTCGGAGTTCATCGTCCAGCACAAGCC
Source organism: Stenotrophomonas maltophilia group sp. Smal12 (assembly GCF_037079935.1). Classification (NCBI taxonomy): domain Bacteria; kingdom Pseudomonadati; phylum Pseudomonadota; class Gammaproteobacteria; order Lysobacterales; family Lysobacteraceae; genus Stenotrophomonas; species Stenotrophomonas maltophilia group sp. Smal12. The sequence continues at coordinate 51,737 of NZ_JBAWUK010000024.1, forward strand.
GGTGGTGACCTTCCGCAACCGGGTGCCCAAGCCGCACATGATCGACTTCGACGACCCGGTGCAGCTGCCGGCGATGCTGCAGCGCGCGCTGCATCCCGACGCCGCGCTGCAGGCGGAGATCGTGCGCTACGCCGATGCCATCCATCCGTACCGCGATGGCCTGTCCAGCGAGCGCGTGATTGCGGCTACCGAGGATTTCCTGTCCGGTGAAATGGGCGTGCTGCGGCGCAAGCCGTTCGGCAGCTGGGTGCGCGACCTGCAGATCCGCAAGGACCTGGGGTATTGGGGGCCGTCGCAGCGGTAAGCCGAGCGTGGGCTCGGCTCTACAGTAGATCCACGCCATGCGTGGATGCGCGGCCCCCGGCCGCGGTAGTGCCGGCCGCCAGTTGATCCATCACCTGTTGCGCCTGCGCCTGCGGCAGGTAGTGCAGGATCAATGCCACATCACCATGCGCGCCGGCGGTATCCAGCTGCAGGCTGCTGGTGCCCAGCAGCTTGTCCAGTGGCGAGCGCAGCAGGCGCAGGCCCTGCACCTTGTCCAGCTCGGCCCAGCGCCACCAGCGCTTCCACCAGCCGCCGCGCACGGCGACGTAGTGGTCATCCAGATACCAGCCCATGCGCGCCATCTGCCGGTGGGCCACCAGCAGCGCCAGCGGCAGCCAGGCCAGCACGATCAGGCCCCATGATCCCCAGCGCCAGTACGCGGCGGCGGCCAGCAGGGGAACCAGCAGCAGCGCGCCCAGGCACAGCCGCCACCAGCCACGCTGCGGAATGGACTGCCATTGCGCCGGCGGCCACTGCAGTTGAGGCAACAGGTGCTGCACCAGCTGCTCGCAGCGCATTGCCGGGGCCAGCGGTGCCAGCTCGCGCAGAGCGCGGTCCTGATCCCGCGAAGGGCCGCCGGCGGCGCTGTCGACGCGCAGCTGGCGCAGGCCGAACCAGCGATGCAGGGTGGTCTCGTACAGCGTCCAGGCCTGGATGCGGCGACGCGCGACACTGCTGCGGGTTCGGCTGACCAGGCCAGCCGAGACGGTCAGCCGGCGATCCTGCTCGCTGAGAGTGAAGCCGTGATAGCGCAGCAGGGTCAGCACCACCGACAACGCCCGCAGCGCCAGCCAGCCCAGCAGCAGGGCTGCGGCCAGCAGCAGGAAGGCGCCGGCCACGCCGGGATGCAGGTGGCTTGCGTAGCCGAAGGCCTCCCTGCCGCCACGCTGGATGGCCGCGTCCATCACCGGCCGCGGCACGGTCTGGAACAGCACGCCGAAGGCGGCGATCGCCAGTGCCCATCCGCGGTTGGAGAGCAGGCCCATGCGCACCACGTCCCAGCTCGACAGGCGCAGCAGCACCTGTTCGGTGTCGGTCCCGGTGATCGAGGGCGTGGCGACGACGCCGGCGGGCTGCGGTGCCTGCCCACGCTGGCGCACCAGCCGTTCCAGCGCCAGCGCCTGGTCCAGCCTCAGTACCCGCATCTCGGCTTCCGGCCGCACGCCGCCGGCCGATTCCAGGCGCAGCTCGGCCACACCGAACAGCCGGTGCAACGGGTTCTGCCGCACTTCCACGTTGTGGATGCGGGCGAACGGGATCTCACGGCGGTTGCGCGCCAGCAGCCCGCTGCGCACGGTGATGGCATCGCTGCCGATGCGGTAGCGGTAGCTGAGGTACTGCAGCACCGAGACCAGCACCAGTGCCGCGATCGCCGACAGTGGAATCAACTGCGCCCACATCGGGTCGCGCTCGCCACGCTGGCCGAACACCAGCAGCGCGACCAGCGGCAGGAAGTAGTGTCGCAGCTGCATCAGCAGCACGAACAACCACGACCACGGGTGCAGGCGATGGTCCTCGCCACCGGCAGGCAGCGATGCGGGCAGGGGCGGCGGCAGGCTCACAGGGCGTCGGCGTCCTGGTCGAGCTGGTGCGAGAGGGTGTCGCGCAGGCGCTCGGCGTCGGCTTCATCCAGGCCGTTGACGGTGACCGCGCTCATGCGGGTGCCGGCAGTGTGCACGATCAGCGTGGCCAGGCCGGCACGGCGCTCCAACGGGCCCCGGCGCAGGTCCAGGTGCTGTACGCGCGAAATGGGAATCCGGGTTTCCAGCTGCCACATCAGGTCGCGGCGCAGGCCCAGGCCCTGGTCATCCAGGCGCCAGCGGGTGCGGGTCAGTCGCCGGCGGCCGAGCCAGGCGCCGAAGAGGATGCCGATCAGCAGCCCCAGGGCGGCAGTCCACAGGCCGCCGGGCAGATCGAAGAACCAGGCAGCTGCGGCCAGTGGCAGACCCGGTACGAACAGTCCGCCGAAGGCGCCTTCCAGTGCGGCCAGGCGGGCGGCACGTTGCGGCAGCGATTGCCAGGCTTCGGTGGTCGGGGCGATAGGGGCGACGTCGGTCACTCGGGCTCCGTCAGGTGGCAGGGCGAGCGGCGGCGGCGGTGGCCGCACCGCGCAGACGGTAGCAGGTCGGCTGTGTTACTGGGCAGCCTGGATCAGCGCATCGACATCCAGCAGGTGACCAGCACGATCGGCCTTGGTGCGCAGGTAGTGTTCGTTTTCGGCGGTGATCTCGCCGGTGACCGGAATGCAGTCCAGCACCTCGATGCCGGCATTGCGCAGGCGCTGTGCCTTGGTCGGGTTGTTGCTGAGCAGAGCCACGCGCGAAATGCCCAGGCCATGCAGCATCGCCACCGCACTGCCGTAGCGGCGTTCGTCGGCACCGAAGCCCAGCTGCGCATCGGCGTCGATGGTGTCCAGGCCGTCGTGCTGGTAGCCATAGGCGCGCATCTTGGCGGCGATGCCGGTGCCGCGGCCTTCCTGGTCCAGGTACAGCAGCACGCCACCGCCCAGTTCCTTCAGCTTGCGCAGCCCGCGCCGCAGCTGGTCGCCGCAGTCGCACTTGAGCGAGCCGAACAGGTCGCCGGTCAGGCACGAGGAGTGCACGCGTACCGGTACCACCGACGACAGGTCCGGTTCGCCGACGATGATCGCGACCTGGTCGCGCTGGGCCACGCCGCCGCGGAACACCGCGAAGGTGGTCATGCCGACGTCGCGCAGCGGTACCGGCGAACGCGCCACCAGTTCGTAGTCGTGGGCCGCATGTGCTGCGCCTTCGGCCAGGTCGCACAGGGCCACCTCGGCGGCACCGTCGAATGTGTGGTCATCCACGTCCAGGCGCACCGCGACCATCGCCGGCAGCAGCAGGCCCAGGCGGGCCAGCTCCACCGCGCCGGCATCGAAGGCGTCGCCGGCCGCCCAGTCGTCGGGCATGGGGCCGGGCTCGCGCAGGTAACCCAGCGAGGGCAGGGTATCGAAGGCAATGCCGGCCAGCGGCAGGCGCGCGCCTTCCGGTGCTTCCACGCCGAGCACGCGGGCGCGGGTGGCGGTCAGGAACAGGTAGTGGCGCTCGCGCGCGGCAGCGGCGAACGTGGCAAAGCTGCTGGCAGTGGCGCTGTCCAGTGCAATCACCGCCAGGCGCTGGCCCTGGCCATCGTGGAGCAGTACCGGGCGACCGGCACGCAGTTCGGCCACCGCGCGTTCGCAGCGGATCGCGGCGGGGTCGCCGAACAGGGAAGAGGCAGCAGGCATGGCAGGACCGGGGGAGGCGGACATCGCAGTCTCTATGGGGGCGACGGCGTCGTATTCAACGTGGTGCGGCCGCCGGTCGCAGGGGCCGGACGGGCCCGCGTGGTGCGACCGTCAGTGCGGATGCTCTTCGGTCGCGTACGGGTCTTCCTCGCCGCTGCCCGGTGGCCGCAGCGTATAGCGCTTGTAGGTCCACTGGTACTGCGTCGGGTCGCGGCGGGCGATGCGCTCGATGCCGGCGTTGAGCGCGGTGGCCGCCACCTGCGGGTCCGGGTCGGCCACGGCCGGGTCGGTCGGCTCGATGTGCAGGGCGAATTCCATGTCCGGCCCGATGCGCTCGCACCAGCCATACAGCACGGTGGCGCCGGTGCGCTCGGCCAGCCGGTTGACCAGGGTCATGGTCAGTGCCTGCACGCCGAAGAACGGCACGAACACGCCGTCGCCGGCCTTGGGTTGCTGGTCGGGCAGGATGCCGGTGGCACCGCCGTCCTTGAGCACCTTGAACAGCTGGCGCACGGCGGGGCCCTCGGCGCGCACCTGCTGCACGTTCTGGCCGCCCCGCACCAGCTGCAGGAAGGCGTCGCTGGCCTCGTCCTCCGGTGGCTTGTAGACGATGGCGATGTGCCCGCGCGAGGCCAGCCACTGGTTCAGCAGCTCCCAGTTGCCGAAGTGGGGTGCGGCCACGATCACGCCCTTGCCGCTGGCCAGCGCCGCGTCGTACAGGGCTTCGCCGTGGCGCTGCTTCAGGTGCAGGCGCAGGTTGTCGGCGGGCCTCTGGCTCCACAGCCGCAGCGTCTCGATGGCCTGCAGGGCGGTGGAGCGCAGCAGCTCGCGGTGCAGGCGGTCGCGCGCCGGACCGTCCAGTTCCGGGTAGGCCAGTTCCAGGTTGCGCCGGGTGACGCGGCTCTCGCGAGCGTTGAGACGGACCCACGTCCACGCCAGGGCATGCGCGAATCCCCGCAGCACTGGCCAGGGCAGGCGGGCGAACAGGGTGGTGGCGCGGTAGACCAGCCGGGCTTTGCGTTGCGGATTCATCGGCGCCAGTTTAGCCAAGGGCGCTGCTATCGTGGCCGGCCCTGTTCATTGGAAGCCCACGATGCTCGTCCTGATCCAGCGCGTCAGCCAGGCCGCCGTCCACGTCGACCAGGAAGTGGTGGGGCAGATCGGCCCCGGCCTGCTGGCCCTGGTCGGCATGGAACCGGGCGATACCGAGGCCCAGCTGCGACGGATGGCCGAGCGCCTGCTGGGCTACCGGGTGTTCGCCGACGAGGCCGGGAAGATGAACCGGTCGCTGCGCGACACCGGCGGCGGCCTGCTGCTGGTCAGCCAGTTCACCCTGGCCGCCGATACCCGTTCAGGCATGCGCCCCAGTTTCACGACCGCCGCACCGCCGGACGAGGCTGAACGCGGGTTCAATCGATTTGTCGAGATCTGTCGTGAAAATCACGCGCCCGGGGTGGAAACGGGCCGATTTGGTGCCCATATGGTCGTCAGCCTGGTCAATGACGGTCCCGTGACCTTCCTTCTCAGGCCCTGAGCCTGCGGGACCACCGCCCGGCAGGCGGGGCCCCGGGCTGGTATAATGCTACGTTCCCTATTTCTCCCTAGCCGGTGGCGCGAGCACTACATGGCCAACGAACGTCCTGCCCAATCCGAAATCAAGCAACTGATCAGCAAGGGCCTGGAACAGGGCTACCTGACCTACGCCGAAGTCAATGACCATCTGCCGGACGACATGGTCGACCCGGAACAGATCGAAGACATCATCGGCATGATCAACGGCATGGGCATTGATGTCCATGAAGTTGCGCCGGATGTGGAAACCCTGCTTCTCAACGATGGCAACACCGGCAACCGCGAAGTCGATGACACTGCGGCTGAAGAAGCTGCCGCCGCGCTGAGCGCGCTCGACACCGAAGGTGGCCGTACCACCGACCCGGTGCGCATGTACATGCGCGAAATGGGCACCGTCGAGCTGCTGACCCGCGAAGGCGAAATCGCCATCGCCAAGCGCATCGAGGAAGGCCTTTCGCAGGTCCAGGCGGCCCTGGGCCAGTTCCCGGTTTCGGTCGAGTCGCTGCTGAACGACTACGAAGCCCACAAGGAAGGCAAGAAGCGCCTGGCCGAAGTGATCGTCGGCTTCAACGACCTGGTCGACGAAGAGCCGGCACCGCCGGCGGTCGTTGCCGATGACAGCGCCGATGCGGACGCCGAAGGCGACGAGGACGAGGACGACGATGTCGACGGTGGCGATGAAGAAGCCGCACCGACCGGTCCGGATCCGGAGGAAGTCGCCGCGCGCATGCAGGCACTGAGCGATGCCTTCAACGCTTTCAAGAAGGCCGCGACCAAGGGCGACAAGAAGAACCTGCCGCGCCTGCGCGAAGAGATGTCGGCGGTGTTCGTCACCCTGAAGCTGCCGCTGCCGCTGACCGACGTGCTGACCAAGCAGTTGCGCGACACCATGGCCGACATCAAGTCGCATGAGCGCCGTGTGCTGAACCTGGCCACCGTCACCGCGCGCATGCCGCGCAAGGACTTCATCCGTTCCTGGGAAGGCAACCAGACCAACCTGGAGTGGGTGGAAGACGCACTGAAGCGCAAGCAGAAGTGGTCGTCGGCCCTGCGCGAAGTGAAGGACCAGATCATCGCCGAACAGCAGGCGACGATCGACATCGAGAAGCTGACCCAGCTGGACCTGGAAGAGCTGAAGGAAATCAGCCGTGCCATGGCCTACGGTGAAGCCAAGGCGCGCAAGGCCAAGAAGGAAATGGTCGAGGCCAACCTGCGCCTGGTGATCTCGATTGCCAAGAAGTACACCAACCGTGGCCTGCAGTTCCTCGACCTGATCCAGGAAGGCAACATCGGCCTGATGAAGGCCGTGGACAAGTTCGAGTACCGCCGCGGCTACAAGTTCTCGACCTACGCCACCTGGTGGATCCGCCAGGCGATCACCCGCTCGATCGCCGACCAGGCGCGCACCATCCGTATTCCGGTGCACATGATCGAGACGATCAACAAGTTGAACCGCATTTCCCGCCAGATGCTCCAGCAGTATGGCCGCGAGGCTACGCCGGAGGAGCTGGCCAAGGAAATGGACATGCCGGAAGACAAGATCCGCAAGGTGATGAAGATCGCCAAGGAGCCGATCTCGATGGAAACCCCGATCGGCGACGACGAGGATTCCCATCTGGGCGACTTCATCGAGGACACCAACGTGGAGTCCCCGATCGAGAACACCACCAACATCAACTTGTCCGAAACCGTTCGCGACGTGCTGGCCGGCCTCACCCCGAGGGAAGCCAAGGTGCTGCGCATGCGCTTCGGCATCGACATGAACACCGACCACACGCTGGAAGAGGTCGGCAAGCAGTTCGACGTGACCCGCGAGCGCATCCGCCAGATCGAAGCGAAGGCCCTGCGCAAGCTGCGTCACCCGAGCCGTTCGGAGCAGCTGCGCAGCTTCCTGGATATCGATTGATAGCCAGCGGCTGTTGAAGCGTTGAGAGAAACCCCGCCTGGTGCGGGGTTTTTCTTTAGTAGCTCCCGGCCATGCCGGTCGGATCCTGACGATGTCGCATCTGCCATTTGATTACGTCCCGCGGCGGTCGCACGCTGACCGTGCAGATGCTCAACACATCGCGTAGGCAGGCCGATCTTCATCGGCGCTGATGCAAGCGCGCAGCAGGTCACGTACATCACATGCGGCCTGCGGCACTGATTCGTCATGCATCTGGAGTCACGCCATGAATGATGTGGAGCACGATATGCCTGAGCCCGTGCAAATCGATTTCCCGCCGCTGCTGAACTGGGATGAGGTGATGCGGGATGAGTGTGAGGATCCGTTGGGGTTTGCACGTCGGACGACGTATGCGCTGCTGACGCTGTCTGAAGCTGGGTTGCTTGCCGGCTTCAGCGGCGGCAACCAGAAGGGACTGGAAGAGGCCAGGCGGACGGTGGCGCTGTTCCAGGCACATCTGCGGCGGCAGATGTGGTTTGCGGAAGCGGCGGAGAAGCGGTTGGGGCGCGTTGCTGAGGCTCTTGCTGCTGCCGGGTAGCCGATCGTGGGCGGCCTCCACTACACTGTGGCGCTGCGCAGGGCCTATAGCTCAACGGTTAGAGCAGGGGACTCATAATCCCTTGGTTCCAGGTTCGAATCCTGGTGGGCCCACCAATTGATGATCCTATGTCGTCCTATGAAGGCTGAAATATCCTGAAAAAACAGGGGTTTCGGCTTTTTTTGCGTCTGATTGCGTCCTATGTGATCCAGGAGCATCCAGGCTTCTCTGGCGGTATCTTTGGCGGTAACCTCCACCCGCTCTACACCTGTTACCGCCGAATCAGTTACCGCCACCATGTCATTGACCGATACCGCCATTCGCAGGACCAAGCCCACCGCTGCCGTGCAGAAGCTGCGAGACGGTGGAGGCCTGTACCTGCTGCTGAAACCTGATGGCGCCAGATGGTGGCGCTGGGACTATCGGCGTCCTGTGACCGGCAAGCGCAACACGCTGTCGCTTGGCACCTATCCAGAGGTGAGCCTGGCGTCCGTGCGCGAGCGCCATGCTGCTGCGCGAAAGCTGTTGGCCGAAGGTGTTGATCCGGGCGAGCAGCGCAAGGCGCAGAAAGTGGCCAGCTTGGAACTGGCCACCAACACATTCGAGGCGCTGGCGCGCGAACACTTGGCGATGAGAGCCAAGAAGCTGTCTGCCGGGTCGGTGAAACGAGAGACGCGCTTGATCGAGAAAGATCTGACGCCGTACATCGGGCAACGACCCATTGCGGCGATCACAGCGCGTGAACTGTTGGAGACGCTGCGCAAGATCGAGGGGCGCGGCGCGGTCGAAACTGCACATCGGGCGCGGATGCTGGTCAGCCAGGTTCTTCGATACGCGATTGCGACAGGACGTGCAGACAGAAACGTGGCAGAGGATCTGAAAGGAGCGCTCACTTCGCCCGAAGGGCGTCACTTCGCCAGCATGACTGAGCCCAAGCAGATCGCAGAACTGCTGCGCTCAATACACGGCTATCAAGGATCACCGATTGTCATGGCGGCCCTGTGCCTAGCGCCGCTGGTATTCGTTCGCCCTGGTGAGCTTCGTCGTGCACGATGGTCGGACATCGACCTGGACAATGGCGAATGGCGGTTCACGGCAAGCAAGACCGGCCAATCGCACGTTGTTCCATTGGCTTCGCAGTCTGTGGCGATTCTTAGGTCTGTGCACCCGCTGACTGGACGGAAAGAGTTCGTGTTTCCCAGTGTGCGTGGCAAGGGGCGGCCCATGAGTGAGAACACGATCAACGCGGCGCTACGTCGCCTCGGCTACGACTCCGACACAATGACCGGGCATGGCTTCCGCGCGATGGCGCGCACTGTGCTGGATGAGGTGCTGGGCTTCCGTCCGGACTACATCGAGCACCAGCTTGCACACGCTGTGCGTGATCCCAACGGACGGGCATACAACCGTACGGCTCACCTGATTGAGCGGGCAAAAATGATGCAGGCGTGGGCGGACTATCTGGACGGCTTGAGAGCCTCCAGCTGACCTCCCGTTCTTCCATCTTTCATTTCTAACTTACTGTTTCTGCTGGTTACAGTGGTAACACTGGTTACACCGCTGAGAAACGTATTAAAAATCAGTCGGTTGCGTCCATTTTCGGAGCGCCGCATTCACTGGTTACAGCTGGTTACGCTGGTTACAGCTGCGCCCTATCGATCCACATTGGACGTATCTGGATCGATGGCGCACGCCGATTGAATGGCTCTGCCGCAGCCTCTTTCCGGCCAGCGGGTGGCTTTGTAGGCCGCCGAGTTGTCGTCATGACGGCCGATGACCAGACCGAACCCGCCGGTAATCGATAGTTCGCTCGCCGCACATTTTGCGCCGTCGGCTTGGAGCAGCAGGTTGCCAGGCGCGTCCGTTTGTCCTGCGCAACCAGTCGGGCGGCTTGACTGCTGCGCTCGATTGTCAGCTCCCGCCAGTTGGCTTTCGCATCGAGAACGTGCGCCGTCAAGGGGAATTCGTCATGTGTAATTTTACAAAATACTGTAAAAATTTTCCCTACACATCGTGCTGCGTGAGTTGAGCGGCAGCTGTCTCTAGCCTTCTAACCAAGCCCACAACACAGGGCGGCGGTTGACTAAACGTCAGCCCCGCGACCTCTCACATGCTTGGTTCCCCAGCCCCTCAGGCGACCGCACCCGGTCAGCCTGCCGATCATTCTCGGCCTGACGCCGCACGCGGTGAACGCTTCCTGCGCAAGCCCGAAGTGCTCAGTCGCACCGGCATTTCCCGCTCGCACCTGTACTGGCTGATGAGGCGCGGCCGGTTCCCCGCATCGATCCCCCTTTCCCCGCGCGTAACTGTCTGGTTGGAGTCGGACGTGGACGCGTGGATTGCCACCCACATTCCCGACACCCACCTGCGAGTGCAGCCATGAAAGACACCATCACCTTGACCATCTCCAACCAGAAATTCAGCCTCAGCCCGGCAGAGGCGAAGTTCCTGGCTGAGCATCTGCGCACAGCTGTGGCGCAGCCGAACCTGGCACTGAATTTCTCGCAGAGTCGGACTGAGCAAGGTGGCCGCATCGCGCTGTCGCGTGGTGTCGCGGGCAGCCGTTCCATCACTGACTGCTGAGGCACTGCAATGAGCCAATCCAGAGCCTTCCTGCGCTGCCCGCATTGCGATACGCCCGCCATCGTGCGCACCAGCGTGCTGCATTCCAAACTGTTGCGCGAATCCGTGCTCCAGTGCCGCAATGCGCTGTGCGGTCACACGTTCTCGGCCTACACCGAAATCGTGCGTACGCATACGCAGAGTGCGTGCCCGAGGGGGGACGTCTGCCTGCCCATCAGCAGCTCCGCTGAACGCGCCGCGCTCAGTGCACAGGCCGCGCCAGAACCCGTGACCCCACGCAAGGCACGGCGATGACGCAACTGTTGACAGCACCCGCTCACCAGGCGCAGCATTGCCCCGTCGCCGCACAATCGGCGACCGGGTTTAGCAGCCCGACTCACAAGGCGCACCAGCGCCCATCGACCGATGCATGGCGCTTTTTTATTGCTCGCTGTGTCGTCGCGGGCGATTGCTTGCCAGTTCTATGGCGGGCGGTGCGCGGAGGCCGAAAGGCCTGCCGGTCCTTGTGCCGGTCTGCTAACCGCGTACCGTCCGTCACCTCGTTTAGCAGCGAGTTGGCGGATCCAATTTCACACAAGGATCCTGCCATGTCTCTCGACACCCTGGCCGCGCCGTCGCGCTTTGCCACCCGTATCGCACACCATCTTGGCGAAATCGCCGACACCCTCGACTGGGACCATTCCCGCTGGCTGGCGCTGACTGCGCGCCTTGAGGCCACCGGCAAGGCCCCCGAGGCGTTGACGCTGGGCGAGGTGCAACACGCCATTGCCGCCACCGTCCAGGAGGCCGCGCGATGAACGCTCTCGCCCTGAATGCTGCCGTCGCCAACGACGATGCGGCCACGCATGACCTGTTCAGCGCTGTGTGTCAGTTGCAGCGCATCCATACGATGCCGATGGCCGCACTGTCGCAGCTGGTGAACGCGCTGGAACGCCGACCCGGTGCACTGGAAGCACTCTCCGTAGGCCAGTTGTTGGCCATGGTCCGTGATGCGCAGGTGACTGCATGAACACGGAAACCGTGAGTGTGTCCGGCGTACCGGGCGTGGCCGATGGCGTACTCAGCGCCACCATCACCGATACCTGGTTCGATGCCGAGCGTACCGCCCATATTGTCGAGGTGGCTCGCCGCGTCGAGCGGCTGCACAACAAGGCCTCACGTCGTCTGGCCATCCTCAGTGGCGAACTGGATGAGGCGCTGGAAGGCCATCCGTTGGAGGACCGCCTGCGCGAGCGCCTGCTGTGGCCGCTGGAGCGCGATTGCCTGGAGCTGGCCACCGTCGCGGCGCGGGTGCGCGTGCGCCTGTCGTTGTTCGCGCCTGCGGAGTCGCAGGAACAGTTCGACCGAGGCATGGCTTTGCAGTTGGCCGACCTGCAAGCCGAGCAGGCTGCTGCCGCGCCGCCGCAAGCGCTTTCGCGCAGCGCTGCCCCCATGCCCTTTGGCTACTGGATCAGCGAGGACAGCTTCAATCGCGTGGAGCGTGCACGCTCGGCTGCACTGCTGCTGGCCAGCGTCGATGAGCGCATGGCGGTGCCCTTTGAGGCTGTAGCGTTCAGCGCCGCCTACGTGCATGAGGACCTCGCCGCCGTGTTGGCCAACGCCCGTCACAGCAGCCAGCTGGAGGCCGACGATGACGCGGCCTGAGGGATTCATTGCGGCACTGCGTGCGGCAGGTCTATGCGTCGGCACGGGCGAATCTGTCCTGGCCAATGGCCGTCTGTGCCGCGTACGCGCCGAGGGCGATGGCAGTGGCCAGCGCAGCGGCTGGTATGTGCTGCACGCAGGCCCGCCGCAGGCCGGTGCCTATGGCAACTGGAAGACCGGGCTCAATGAGTCCTGGTGCGAGGGTGGAGGAGAGGCGCTGAGCGAGGCCGACCGCGCGATGCTGCGCGAGGCCGTGGTGCGCGCCCAGCGCCAGCAGCAGGCCGAGCGTGCGCAACGCCAGGCCGTGGCCCGGCAGCAGGCGCGTGAGCGCTGGCAGCGCGCCAGCGCCGCTGCCCCCGATCATCCCTACCTGGTGGCCAAGGGCGTGGGCGTGCACGGCCTGCGTGAGCTGGACGGCTTGCTGCTGGTGCCCTTGCGCGATGCGCAGGGGCGGCTGTGGAGCCTGCAAACCATCGCCGCCGATGGCAGCAAGCGCTTCCTGGCCGGTGGCCGTAAGCGTGGCTTGTACTACGCCGTAGGCCGCACGGTCAGCGACGTGGTGTGCATCGCCGAAGGCTATGCCACCGCCGCCAGCATCCATGAGGCCACGGGCCACCCCACCGCCGTGGCGTTCGATGCCGGGAACCTGGAGCCGGTGGCCTGCGCCCTGCGTGCCAAGTTCCCTTCGGCGGTGATCGTGGTGTGCGCCGATGACGATGCGGCGACCGCCGCGCGGCTGGGCATCAATCCGGGTGTGGCCAACGCCCAGCGCGCCGCCGATGCCGTGGGCGGGGTGGTGGCCATGCCGCCGCGGCCACGCCATGAGGCTACTTCCTGATGATCCCTCTCTTTATCCCGAAGGCGCAGCGCGCCGACGCGGCACCGGAGCCCCGTGCATGAGCAACGTCACCTCTGTCGATTTCAATGATGCCGCCAAGGACGCCGGTACCGGCGCCGTACGCGGCTCGATTCAGCGCGCTGTGCGCAAGGGCGCCAAGGGCAAGACCAAGACCAACAAGGACGCCACCGACGGCTCCAGTGCTGCACGGGCCCACTACCAGCTCAACGAGACCGGCGTGTACTACGTTGGTGTCACCGAGGACGGGGACCTGGCCGAGCCGGTGTTCGTCTGCTCGCCGTTGAAGGTCGAGGCCAAAACGCGCAACAGCCAGAGCGAGGAATGGGGCCGGTTGCTGACCTGGACCGATGCCGATGGCCATCCCCACCAGTGGGCGGCACCTGCGGAAATGCTGGTGGGCGATCCGCGCGAGTTCGTGCGGCAGCTGGCAGCGGGTGGTGTGGAAATGTCGGCCCACCGCAACACCATGCAGCGCCTGTTGGCCTACATCATCCAGGAGCGCATCGACACCCGCGCCCGCAACGTGGCCGTGCCGGGCTGGCATGAGGGCCGCTACGTGCTGCCCAATGGTGAAAGCTACGGCACCGGCGACGAACGGCTGGTCTACCAGCACAGCGGCGGATTGCAGCATCACTATGCGGCCGTTGGCTCGCTGGAGGACTGGCGGCGTGACGTGGCCCGGCGCTGCCAGGACAACTCGCGCCTGGTGCTGGCGGTGTCGGCGATGTTCGCAGGGCCCTTGCTGCACTTCACCGGCGCTACGGGCGGTGGCTTCCACCTGGTCGGCGGCAGCAGCAGCGGCAAGAGCACCGCGCTGCGCGTGGCGGCCAGCGTGGTCGGTCCCCCGGAATATGCCCGCGAGTGGCGCAGCACGGCCAACGGTCTGGAAGGCGTGGCGGTGCTGCACAACGACGCGACGCTGATTCTGGATGAACTGGCACAGATCGACCCCAAGCAGGCCGGTGATGCGGCCTACCTGTTGGCCAACGGCAACGGCAAGAGCCGCGCCAACCGCGCCGGTGAGGCACGTGCGGCGGCACGCTGGCGGGTGCTGATCCTGTCAGCCGGTGAGGTCGGGTTGGCCCAGCACATGGCCGAGGTGGGCAAGCAGGCACGGGCGGGTCAGTCGGTGCGCCTGGCTGACGTACCGGCCGAGGCGGAGGGTGGGCACGGTGTGTTTGAGCGCCTGCACGATGCCAGCGACGGCGCGGCACTGTCGGCCCTGCTTAAGGACGCGGCCGCACGCACGTACGGTGCACCGTGGCCGCTGTGGATGGGTTACCTGACCCAGCAGGACAGCCCCACCCTGACCGCCCAACTGCGCGAATCGACCGACCGATTCCTGGCCACCTATGTACCTGAGGATGCCTCCGGTGAGGTGCGCCGCGTGGCCGAGCGCTTCGCTGTTGTCGCCTTTGCCGGGGAGTTGGCCAGCAGCTGCCGCCACCGCATCACCGGCTGGCCCAAGGGCGAGGCGACACGGGGCGTGGCGGCGTGCTTCCAGGCATGGCTGCATCGCCGAGGCGGCTCGGGTAGCGCCGACACCGACGAACTGCTCTCGCGAGTGCGTGCGTTCTTTGAGGCCCACGGCGAAAGCCGTCTTGAGCCGCTGCGCAGCCCTGAAGGCACTGTGCCGGTGCGCGATCGCGTAGGTTTCCGGCGCTTCGATGAAGTTGGATTGACGGAATACCTGGTGCTGCAGGAAGCGTTCAGACGGGAGCTATGTGCGGGCTTTGATGTGCGCTTGGCCGCACGCACGCTGGCTGAGGCCGGTTGGCTTAAGCGCAGCGCTGACGGCAGGCCCTCCCAAACCGTGCGTGTCCCAGGCTTGGGCGCTATCCGCGTCTTCGTTTTTGACCCCCGCAAGGTTCACGACAGCGGCCTGTGAGCAGCGCTGCCTTTCATACAGCTCGCCGACACAGTGTCGGGTGAGCCTACCCCCGCCAATTATTTTCAATGGAGATTCAACATGAGCGACAACCAGAGCATCAACACCAACACCGCCGACCTGGCTATTCAATCCTGCGAAGGGAGCGAGGCTGCGCCGGTATCGGAGAACAGGCAACGGCTGAACGAGCTGGCGCAGCAGCTGGCCAGCGCGGTGCAGCGCAAGCGCGCCTTGGTGGGTAAGGTCGATACGATGCGGCGCGCCAAGCAGGCTGCACAGGGCGATGCCGCTGCTGCCCGCCAGCAGTGGGGTGCCAAGCTGCGCGAGAGCGATGGCACGCTGACCCGCGACATTCAGAAGCTTCGCGCGAATGAGCGCTCGGCGCTGTCGCTGGCTGAGGAATACGAGGCGATGGAGGGTGAGATTGCGGTCGAGCTGCCGCGCCTGGAGCTGGAATTGGCCGAGGTGGCGGGCCACTGTCTCAACGCAAGAAGCAGCGTCACCAGGGAAGTGGCCGATCAGGCCTACGAGCAGTTGCTGCTACAGGCTGGGGACAGCCTGGTCTTCGCCTTTGCTTTGTTCTCGAGAGCGGCGGGCTCCGGCGATACAGGCGCACTGGCAAGCCGGTTCTTTGACCGCCTCGGCAATGAGGTTCGCCGTCGCCTGGACGATGCCGCAGTGACGGACCGAGTGACGCAAGTGTTGGCGCTGCCGTCGATGGACCTGAGCGCGGTGGATATGCAGCTGGTGCGTAGCCCGATTCGTTTTTCACAGTTGCGAGAGAAGATCAGTGGTGGGGAGGCAGCGTGATGCATTCCCCTGCCGATGCTGCTATCGGTGAGGTCGTGCCCGCGCGTAGCGTGGGCACTGCCGGAGCTGTCACAACCTTTTCCTTTGGCGATCCAACGCCCGTGTTGGACTCGCGCGGGTTGTTCGACTACCTGGAGTGCTGGCGCAACGGTCGCTACTACGAACCTCCCATCACCCTCAGTGGTCTGTCGCGCACCACGCGCTCCAATCCGTTCCTGCACAGCGGTCTGATTTTTAAGCGCAACATGCTGGTGCGCACCTTTGTGCCGCATCGACTGCTGGACCGCACCGCGTTCTCGCAGATGGCCTTGGATTACCTGGTGTTCGGCATGGCCTACTTGGGACGGCAAATCTCGCACTCCGGGCGGCTGTTGCAGGTGCACCCGCTGATGGCGCAGTACATGCGTCGCGGTGTGCAACCCGGTGAGTTCTTTCAGGTGCGAGCCGGACGGGCCGAGCGTGAATTTGCACCTGGCTCGGTGCACCAGCTGCGCGAGGCCGATACCGATCAGGAAATCTACGGGTTGCCGGAATGGCTGGCCGTTGTGCAGTCGGCGCTGCTCAACGAATCGGCCACGTTGTTCCGCCGCAGGTACTACACCAACGGCTCGCACGCTGGGTTCATCCTCTACATGACCGACCCGCAGCCGGAGGGCATGGACGTGGATGCGCTGCGTGAGGCTCTGCGAGACTCGCGTGGGCCGGGCAATTTCCGCAACCTGTTCGTGCACTCGCCCAACGGCAAGAAGGATGGCTTGCAGCTGATCCCGATCAGCGAAGTGGCCGCAAAGGATGAGTTCACCGGAATCAAGCGCGTGACCCGTGATGACATTCTGGCCGCGCTGCGTATCCCGCCGCAGCTGCTGGGTATCGTCCCCCAGAATGCGGGTGGATTCGGCTCGATACGGGATGCGGCAACGGTGTGGGCGTCGATGGAACTGGCACCCCTGCAATCGCGGATGGCCATGGTTAACGAATGGATCGGCGAGGAGGTCATTACCTTCGCCCCGTTTGACCTGGCGCCTGTAACAACCTGACGCCTCGTCGTTGCGCCGATCCTGGCTGCAGAACGTGCGGTGGCTACGGCTCGTACTGAATCCATGGGCCGCCTTTGCGCGGCCCATTCTTGTTTCATGCCGCGCAGATGGTGGGCTCGGCCACGTTCTTTCGCTGCTTGCCACCCTGTTGCTTGGGTGGGACCAGGTCAACGTGAATCCGATAGCCAAGGGCGGTGGCTGCACGGCTGAGCGTATCGAGGGTGAGCCCGGTATCCGCCTCATCCAGCACGCGATCCAACTGCGACCGGCTGGTATTCATGCGCTTGGCCAAGTCGGACTTGCTGACCTTGGCCACCTTCATGGCCTCAGCAACCTGCCAGGCGATCACACGCTTGACCGCGACAGATGCGGACTCTTCAAGCAGCCCTTCCGACTCCAGGAAGTCGTCAAAGCTTGATCCGATGTGCTGGTTCTTGCTCATTTGATCACCTCATCTCTACGCTTTTTTGCCAATGCCAGATCGGCCTTGGGCGTCTTATCGGACTTCTTCACAAACCCGTGCAGCAGCACCATGTCCTGCTTGACCGTGGTGAACATGACGCGGGCAATCCCTTCGGGGATCGAGCTACGCACTTCCCACAGCCGGTCATCCATCTTTCGCACCAGCGGCATGCCCATGGGCCAGCCGAGCTGGACCGTCTTGATATCGCCACCGATAGCCCTGCGTGCCTCGGCGGAGACTTCTTCCTTGAGCCATATCCGCACGGGCTCATCGGCCGAGGCGGAACGGTAGAATCGGACGTCCAAGACTGTCTTCATGCGGCCAGTATACGCCGGGAGTGCCTTGAAGTGTACTTATTTATGTACGTTCATTCAGGGCCGCTGACCCAACTTTCGGCGCCTCCAACGGCGTATGGCGGCGCCCCCATTTCAGCCAGGGGCCAGCGTGGAATCCGAGACGTGCGCTGCCGTCATGGCGCGGAATTCCGGGCGATGGTCAGTCACGTAATCCAGCCAGCGGTGCGATGCCTGAAAGGGGGGGGCTGCGGTTCTGGGGCAGTCAGGCAAGCGCGTGGTTGCGGCCCTGACTGTAACCAGTGTAACCAGTCGTCCCCAACGGCTGGTACGCGCTCGGGTCACCCGCAAGCCATTGATATATATGGGGATGGGAGAGGATGTAACCAGTGTACCAATGTGACCAGTAAAAACAGTGAGTGGACCGGCCAGCCTTTCGTAGACATCCGGTTGCCATAATTGATGGCAATGACCGAGGTGTTTATGGGCAACAGCAAGCAGTACACGGATGAGTTCCGGGCAGAGGCGGTGAAGCAGGTGATCGAGC